>JAYTDE010000528.1:0-7212 GCA_043736195.1 Burkholderiales bacterium
GATGGCCCTGCTTATCCGCGCCGGGCCGGCTTGCGTGGCCACTTCCTCGCGTGTCATGGGCATGGCCGGGCAGGCGCAGTTGTCGTTCGCCAGCGCACCGGCGGTGCTGCTGCCGCTGGCGGCGGAGCTGCTGGCGGATCTGCATCGATTGCGCCGCCTGTGCCTGCTTGCCCGCGCGCACGGCGCGGCGCGGCGCGCCTTTGAGATGGCGGTGGACTACGCGAAGGAAAGGCAGCAGTTCGGCAAACCCATTGGCAGCTTTCAGGCGGTGCAGCACAAGCTGGCCAATTGCCTCATCAGTCTCGAAGGCGTGCGCCTCACGGCGCACAACGCGGCGGCGCAATACGAGCACGGCTCGACTGACTGGCGCTATTTCACCTCCGCGGCCATTGCCTTCGGCGGCCCGGCGCTGCGCCAGGTATCGCTGGAAACCCAGCATGCCTTCGGTGCCATCGGCTATGCCGAGGAGCACGAGGCGCCGCGGCATTTTCGCCGCGTGCATCTGGATACGCTGGCGATGGGCGGGGTGCGACACGCGCGTGAAGAAATGGCGGCGCATTACTTCGATCTTGGCGGCAGCCTGCCGCGCTACGATCTCGGCGAGGCCGGCAACGCCTTTCGCGAGCAGGTGGCGGCTTGGCTGGCCACCCATTGGTCAGGTGAGCGCAAGGCTGCGTTCGACGCACGCGAGTTCCACGACCGCGAGTTCGACCCCGCCTTCGCGCGCGACATCGGCAAGACCGGCTGGATCGGCCTGATGTGGCCGCGCGAGCATGGAGGCCAGGCGCGTACGCCGATCGAGCAGATTGCCTTCATGGAAGAAATGGAGCGCGGCGAAGCGCCGCGTATCGGCGCTTCGGTCCAGGCGACCGCGCTGATGCTGTTCGGCACCCCGGCGCAGCAGAGCAAGTACCTGCCGGAAATCCTGGCCGGCGAGGCGATGCACGGCATGGGCTACAGCGAACCCAATGCCGGCTCCGACCTGGCCTCGCTCAAGACCTCCGCGATACGCGATGGCGACACCTGGGTGATCAGCGGCCAGAAGATCTGGACTACCACCTGGTGGGGCAAGTACATGTTCCTCGCCGCGCGCACCAATCGCGAGGCCAAGCCCGCGCATGCCGGCATCAGCATGTTCATCGTGCCGATGGAGTCACCGGGCATCCAGATCAAGCCGGCCGCCACCATGTACGACGGCACCTTCTCCAACATCTTCTACGACAACGTAAGGGTATCCGCAGACGCGTTGATCGGCGCGGTCGATGACGGCTGGAAGGTGCTCACCAGCGCGCTTGCCACCGAGCGCGGCCTGGTGGGCGGCGGCATCGTGCTCAAGGTGGCCCATGCCTTCGAGCAACTGTGCCAACTGGTGAACAGCGCCGAACGCGATGGTCGGCCGCTGCGCTACGATGCGCTGGTGCGCGAGCGCATCGCCCGGTTCGCCGCCGAGATCGAGGTGGGGCGCCAACTGATGATGCACTGCGCGCAACTCGCCGGCAGCGGCGCCACGCCGCCCGCAATGGGCGCGATCAGCAAGGTGTTCTCGGGCGAACTGATGGAGCGCTTTGGCGAGGGCGCGCTGGAGATCCTGGGGCTTGTCGCCACGCTTTCGCAAGGCGCGCCCGGCGCCATCCATAACGGCCGCTTCGAGCAGAACCTGCGCCATTCGCTGATGTGGGTGATCAGCATCGGGACCAACGAGATCCAGCGAAGCTTGATCGCGCAGCGCGGCTTGGGGTTGCCGCGTTGAGCCGGCGCCTGTGCGTCGCTCCTCGATTTCGTGTGTTTGCTCGCACTATGCGCGCCCGTTTGATTGCCGAAATCGGCCTTGCTGTGTAGAATTTCACACACGGAGGTACACATGGCGACCAATCTCGCGATCGATCCAGACCTGTTGGACCGCGCCCTGGAGGTGAGCGGTGAACGCACGAAGAAGGCTGCGGTTACCAAGGCCCTTCAGGAGTTCATCGCGCGGCGCCAGCAGAAACGAGTACTCGACTTGATGGGAAAGCTCGAGTGGGACCAATCGTATGACTACAAAGCGGAGCGTTCACGCAAGTGACGTTCCTTGTCGATACGAGCGTCTGGTCGCTCGCACTCAGACGCGATGCTGAGGTCGACGAACCTCAGGTGCGGGCACTGAAGGAGGCGCTCGCCGGCGCGGATGTCGTCGTCACCACCGGGCTGGTGTTGCAGGAATTGCTTCAAGGCTTCACGGGTGCCAAGGCAAGCGAGCAGATAGTGGAGCGCTTCTCTGCACTCGCGTTGATCCAGCCGGATCGTGATGACCATATCGCTGCGGCAGGCCTTAGAAACTCATGCCGCAGGGCGGGAGTGCAGATCGGCACAGTCGATGCGCTCATCGCCCAACTCTGCATCAGGCACGATGTTGTTCTGTTGAGCACGGATCAGGACTTCGACCATGCGGCGAAACATTGCAACCTCAAAGTCTGGTCATCCAAAGCTCCGAAGTCGCGCCGGTGAGGTCAACCCCACGACTGAGGCGAGGCCCGACGGGGGTAATCAATGGGGCCGGGTAATCAATGGGGCCGTGCTCGAATTGATGAGTGTCGGCAATTCGATTGCGCGCGTGGCAGACTGACTTGATGCGGAAACCGGAGCAAACGCGTGGTGGTGTGAAAATACGGGTTCGATCACAAGCGGGCGCCGATTGGCACCGCGCTCACCAGGGAGACGCAATGAGCACCGCTGAGGGCAAGTTCGAAGTGCGGGGCGAATGGGTCCATGTGCAGTATGCGGAGACCGGCGGCTTTCGCGATGTCTACGGCTTTGCCAGCAGCCAGGGCGCGGTCAACCTCGAGGGTGTGCGTTTCGTGCCGGAAGGCCGGCCGTCGAAAACCCTGCTGGTCTACATGCATCCGGCCTCCACGCTGCAGCTGCTGCCGATGCCGCGCGCGATGGCGATGCATGGGGTGCACGTGCTGTGCGCCGGCAGTCGCTACGCGCGCAACGACACCCCGCTGATCATGGAAAAGGTGATTCTCGACCTCGGTGCCTATATCCGGCATGCGAAGGAAGTGTGGGGTTACGAGAAGGTGGTGATCGGCGGCTGGTCGGGCGGCGGCTCGCTTTCGCTCTTGTATCAGTCGCAGGCCGAGAAACCGAGCATCACGCACACGCCGGCCGGCGACCCGGTCGATATCGCCGGGGCCAAGCTGATTCCCGGTGACGCCATGATCTTCCAGGCCGCGCATGTTTCGCGCGCGGTGTGCCTGGCCGACTGGATCGACCCCTCGGTGCGCGATGAGGACAATCCCGACGACCGCGATACGGAACTCGATCTCTATGCGCCAGGAAACCCGAATCATGCCCCTTACTCGGCCGAATACGTCACCCGCTTTCGCTTAGCCCAACTGGCGCGCTTGCGCCGCCGCACCGCCTGGGTCAAGGAGAAGCTGGACGACTTGAAGCGCCGCGGCGGCCGCGAAGTCGAACGCGGCTTTGTCACCCATCGCACGCTGGCCGAGCCGCGCTTTCTCGATGGCACGCTCGATCGCAACGATCGCAAGATCGGCAGCTGCTACCTCGGACATCCGGAAACGGTGAACAACGGCCCGGTCGGCATGGCGCGCTTTTCCACCTTGCGCGCCTGGCTGTCGCAATGGTCGATCGACGACACCAACGCGCACGGCGAGCGCTGCGCCGCACGGGTTGCGGTGCCGCTCCTGGCGATCGAGAATTCGGCCGACGATGCCGTGCCGCAGTTGCACACGCGGCGCATTTTCGATGCTGCCGCCAGTGCGGACAAGACGCATGAAGTGATCCGGGGCGCGACCCACTATTACGCCGGTCAGCCCGAATTGCTGCAGCAGGCGGTCGACCTGTGCATGGGCTGGATGCGCAGCCGCAAGCTGTTTGATTGAAGCGCGGCACCGCGCTTGCGACAATTACCCGAGAGACCAAATGGCCGAACTTGAATACCCGTTTGCAAGCGTTCCGGACAGCGGCACCACCATCGAAGTGGCGCCCGGTGTGCACTGGATGCGCATGCCGATGCCGTTCTCGCTTTCGCACATCAACCTGTGGGCGATCGAAGACGACGACGGCTGGGCGATTGTCGACACCGGGCTGCAAACCAACGATACCGTGGTGGCATGGCGCACCCTGTTGACCAAGCCAGGACCGCTGGCCGGACGCAAGCCCAGTCGGGTCTTCGTCACCCACATGCACCCGGACCATATCGGCATGGCCGGGCGCCTGACGCGCAGGTTCGACTGCCAGTTGTGGATGACGCGGCTCGAATACCTCAACTGCCGCATGCTGGTTGCCGATACCGGGCGCGAGGCGCCGGAAGACGGTGTGCGTTTTTACCGTCGTGCGGGTTGGGACGACGATCAAATCGAAACCTACCGCTCCCGCTTCGGCGGCTTCGGCAAGATGATCTACCAGTTGCCCGACAGCTATCACCGCATCGAAGACGGCGATCGCTTCCGCATCGGCGCGCATGACTGGCAGGTGGTGGTTGGCACCGGGCACTCGCCGGAACATGCCTGCCTGTATTGCGCGGATCTGAAGCTCCTGATCTCGGGTGATCAGGTGCTGCCGCGCATTTCGTCCAATGTATCGGTGTTTCCGACCGAACCTGAGGGCGATCCGCTCGGCGACTGGACCGACTCGGTGGCCAAGATCAAGGCCGCGGTGGCCGACGATGTGCTGGTCTTGCCGGCGCACAACGAACCCTTTCGCGGCCTGCATGCGCGGCTGGATCGTCTCGCCGCGGGCCAAGAGGAAGGCCTTGCGCGCCTGCGCTCGATGCTGACCGAGCCGCGGCGCGCGATCGACGTGTTCAAGGCCTTGTTCAAGCGTGACATCGGTGACGATCCGCAGCAGTGGAGCCTGGCCACCGGCGAGAGCCTCGCGCACATCAACTACCTGATCGGGCGTGGCGAAGCACGAGTCGATTCCATATCAGACGGTGTGGTCTGGTACAAGGGGGTGGGCGCGTGATCGAATCTGAATCCCGTGCCCGTTGTTCCGACCTTTGACTTGTCCGCGTGTCTGCAGGAGCATCCAAACAATGGCTGAACCCATGAAATCGAGTCGGATCGGGAAGCAGGCAGCCCGCCTGCTGGCGCTGGCTGCACTGTTGTGCTGTGGCCTGCCTGCGTTGGCGCAGGATGCGGCCGGGTTTCCCAACCGCCCAGTCAAGATCATCACCCCCACCGCCGCCGGCGGCAATATCGACATCCTGGCGCGCACGCTGGCCGAGAAACTAGGGGCCGCCTGGGGCCAGGGCGTGGTGGTCGAGCCGCGCCCCGGCGCCAACGGCATGCTCGCCGCCGCCGCGGTGGCCAAGGCCGAGCCTGACGGCTACACCGTGCTGTTCTCGCACAGCGCGCTGGTGCAGAACCTGCTGTTGCAGCCCAATCCTCCCTACCGGCTGGCGGAGCTGGCGCCGGTGTCGATGCTGGCCTTGTTTCCGATCGCCTATGGCGTCAACACTTCCCTGGGTGTCAATTCCCTGCAGGAGTTGATCGCGTTGGCCCGCGCCAGGCCGAAGACTCTTTCGTTCGGCTCCTATGGCACCGGGTCGGGCGCGCACGTGATCGGCGCCGGGCTCAATCGCGCCGCCGGCATCGACTTGACGCATGTGCCCTACAAGGGCGAGGTGCCGGCGGTGACCGACATGCTGTCCGGCCAGGTGTCTTCCGCCTACGGTTCGGTGGGTTACATGGCACGTCAGCTCGGCAGCGGCAAGGTCAGGCTACTCGCGGTGGCGAGTCTTACGCGCCTGAAGAATTTCCCTGACTTGCCCACGTTTGCCGAAGCCGGCTTCCCTTCACTCAATTTGCCAGGCTGGGGCGGCATCTTTCTGCCTGCCGGGACGCCGCCCGAGATCGTCGCCAGGATGAATGCCGAAATCGTCAAGGCCGTGCGCATGGCGGACGTCGCCGAGAAGATCAATGGCATGGGTTTCGTGCCGGTGGGCAACAGCGCCGAAGCCTTCGGCATCTCGATCAAGTCGGAGTTCGAGAAATGGGAAGCGGCGATTCGCGAAAACCAGATCAGGCTCGATTGAAATGGCGCGCTGTCAACTGCGGCCGCATTCATCGAACCCAGGCGGAATGGTTTTCGTGCCACAACGCACATCCATGCAAGACAGGTGTGTCGTCGTCACCGGCGCGGCGTCGGGTGTTGGCCGGGCATCGGCCGAACCGGTCCAACCAGGCGAAGCCGGGGTGATGGCCCACGTGCCCGCTGCCTGATGGTGACTGGTTCGCGAAGCGGCAGTGGCCGCGGGCCAGGCGACCAGGCCACCCACTTGCGTTCGGTACCGTTTCCGCACGCCGCCGGCGCCCGCTTTAGCGGCACGCGTGAGCGCGAAGTCGAGTTGCGCTTGCCGTACGCGCGCCTGGTACGCGCGCCGGGTGGTGCGGCTGTGGATGAGCGTGCCATCATGGCCATCCTCGATCACGCCTGCGGAGCGGCCATGTATGCGGCGCTTGCGGAACCGGTACCGATTGCCACCCTCGACCTGCGGGTGGCGTTCCAGCGCCCGGTGCCGGAAGGTGCCGACATCCTGGTTGCGGCACGCACCACGCACATCGCCGGCATGAGCGCATTTGTCGAGGCCCAGGCGTGCGCGGCTGGCGGCGGGCCGGTGCTGGCAACGGCAAGTGGCGCGTTCATGGTCGGTGCGCATCCGGGTGGCGCCACCGGAAGCGACATGCCCGACCCGTGGCAGCCGGCGCGCCCGATCGAGATCGGCGACTTGTCGCGGCTCGATTCGTTCGAGGAGTTCCTGTGCCTGGCGCGCCATGGGCGGCATGTGCGGATGGAATTCGCCGACCACCTGATCGGTGCGGTGTCGTTGCCGGCCTTGCATGGCGGCGCGGTGGCGGCGTTGCTGGCGACCGCTGCGGCTGATTTGGCCGGCACGGAACACGCCACGCGCCTGGTGGCGATGACGATTCAGTATCTGCGCGCGGGCCGCGCCGAAACCCTCACCGCCAATGCGGAGTGGGAAAAACGCGGCGCCCGTTCCAGCGTGGTTGCAGTGGTGGCCAGGCAGTCGCACGGTGCGCGCGAGGTGGCGCGTGCCCAGTGCACGTTTGTGGCAGTCTGATCACTGACCATGTCGACAGGAGAAAACACCGTGCCAGCTTCTGCAACCTCACTCGATGCACGTGAATTCGGCAACGAACTGGTATCGGCCGAGGCCTTTGCGGACCCGCAACGCATTCACCGGGC
>JAYTDE010000529.1:0-2636 GCA_043736195.1 Burkholderiales bacterium
CAACTCCTTGAAAAGGGTGAAAAACGAAAGGCGCAGAGAATACCACCGTGCGGCCGGGTTCGCGGCATAATCGCGGCACATCGACTATCCATGGAGGCTGCAAATGAAAATCACGCACTGGCTAGCGGTCATGACTCTGGTCTGCGGTATTGGCGGAACGCACGCGGTCGAAGTCGGAGGGGTCGCGCTAGCCGATATGACCAAGCTTGGCGGAGCCGATCTGCTGCTCAACGGTGCCGGCATCCGTACGCGGGCGGTCTTCAAGGTATATGTTGGCGCCCTTTATCTGACCGAAAAGAAGTCGGCGGCTGCCGAGGCCATAGCGCAGCGTGGTCCCAAGCGCGTGGCTTTGCACATGTTGCGCGACCTCACGGCCGAGCAACTCGGTGGCGCCTTGAACGACGGCCTTGCGGCCAATCTTTCGGAAGCCGAGCGCACCCAGTTCAAGTCGCAGATTGAAGAACTCAAGGCGACCATGGATGCGGTTGGCGCAGCCAGGGAGAAAAGCGTGGTTACGCTCGACTACCTTCCGGACGCGGGAATTCGCATCGCGATCGACGGCGCGCCGCGCGGCAAGCCGATTGCGGGCGAGGATTTTTACCGTGCCTTGCTGAAAATCTGGCTCGGCGACAAGCCGGTGGATCGCTCGCTCAAGGCCGGCATGCTTGGTCAGCCTTCCTGACCGAGGCTGTGCCCGGGTCAAGTTTTGTGGCCACCGACCTGCGCTTTGATGCCGTGGTGCACGCTCCATTTGGCGGCATCGGCGTGCGCGTCGCCGGTGGTGCGGTGACCGAGCTGGTTTATGTGCCGCCATCGCTGAAGCCGCTTGCGGCGCAGGGCGGACTCGCCCGACGGGCGGCCTTGCAGATTGAGAATTATCTGGCCGATGCCGCATTTCGCTTTGATCTGCCGTTGGCGCCGCGCGGCAGCGAATTTCAACAAAGGGTGTGGCGGGCGATCGCGGCCATCCCGGCCGGATCGACCCTGACTTACGGCGAAGTCGCATGCCTCGTGCGCAACGCACCGCGCGCAGTTGGCCAGGCCTGCGGTGCCAACTGGTTTCCATTGGTGGTGCCGTGTCATCGGGTACTCGCCGTGGGCGGCATCGGCGGCTTTGCCCGACATGACGGCAGTGGCTTTCATCTTGACGTCAAGCGCTGGTTGCTGCGTCACGAAAAGGTGCCCGGCTATGCATGAAACGGACCGGATACTGATCGATGAATTCTGTGATGCGGCATGGCTGGAGGACGGGCTTGCGCGGCTTACGCTCGACGCGTACCGGCGTGACCTCACGCAACTGGCCGCCTGGCTTTGGGCGCACGATGCGAGTCTGGCGCAGGCTGGTGAAGCCCTGCTCACCGGATACATCGGCGCGCGCCATGCCGGCGGCGCCAAGCCGGCCAGCAGCAATCGCCGGCTGTCGGCTGCGAAGCGCTTTTATCGCTGGATGGTGCGCCAGAACCGGTGCGTTACGGACCCGACCGCCAATCTCGATTCGGCCAGGCAGGCGGCGCGCTTCCCCCAAACCCTTTCGGAAACCGATGTCCTGCATCTGCTGGCCGCGCCCGACGTTGGCAGCTCGCTGGGCTTGCGCGATCGCGCCATGCTTGAACTGCTGTACGCGAGTGGTCTGCGGGTTTCCGAACTGGTCGCGGTCAAGGTGCATGAAGCCAGCCTGTCCGATCAGGTCGTACGGGTGGCATCGGGCAAGGGTGCGAAAACGCGCCTGGTGCCGTTCGGGGAAGAAGCTTCCGACTGGATCGAACGCTATCTGGCGGAGTCAAGGCCGGCTCTCCTCGCAGGACGCGTGTCTGATGCACTGTTTGTCACCGCGCGCGGCGCGGCGATGACGCGTCACAACTTCTGGCATTGCGTCAAGCGCTTTGCGTTGATCGCCGGTATTCCACCCGCATTGCTTTCACCCCACACGTTGCGGCATGCGTTTGCCACCCACCTGCTTAACCACGGCGCCGATTTGCGGGTAGTGCAGATGTTGCTGGGGCATGCCGATATTTCCACCACCCAGATCTATACCCACATTGCGCGTGCGCGCCTCAAGCAATTGCATATGGACCATCACCCACGCGCCTGATTCCCAAATCCTTGCGCAGCGGCGCAGGCGGATTGCAAATTGAATCGACGTGCACAGATCATGTCCAACAAGCCGCATGTATCCGAGACTCCCGCCACCGCTTTCCTGAAGCGCCAGGCAGTGGCGTTCACCGAGCATCCCTACATCTATGAGGAACACGGCGGCACGCAGGTATCGGCGCGTGAACTGGGCGTCGACGAACATGTCGTTATCAAGACACTGGTCATGGAAGACGACAAGGCGCGCCCCTTGATCGTGCTGATGCATGGCGACCGCAAGGTGTCGACCAAGAATCTGGCGCGCCAGATCGGCGTCAAGAGTGTCCTGCCGTGCGATCCGGCTGTCGCCAGCCGCCACTCAGGCTACCTGGTTGGAGGCACTTCGCCGTTTGCCACGCGCAAGCCGATGCCGGTGTATGTGGAGAAGTCGATTCTCGCGTTGCCGAAGATCTATATCAACGGCGGCCGCCGTGGCTACCTGATCGGCATGGAGCCGGCGGAACTGGCGCGCGTGTTAGCCCTGAAGCCGGTTGCGGCTGCGCTCG
>JAYTDE010000530.1:0-5853 GCA_043736195.1 Burkholderiales bacterium
GGAAGGCGAGGTTGGCTCCTCGACCATGCCGCACAAGGTCAATCCGATCGATTTCGAGAATGCCGAAGGCAACCTGGGCCTGGCCAACGCGCTGTTGCGCCACCTCTCCGAGAAGTTGCCGATTTCGCGCTGGCAACGCGATCTCACCGATTCGACCGTGCTGCGCAACGTCGGCGTGGCGCTCGGTCACAGTCTCCTGGCGCTCGATTCGCTGGCGCGCGGCATGGGCAAGCTTGAGGTCAACCAAGAACGCCTGGCCGGCGATCTGGAAGCCAACTGGGAGGTGCTGGCCGAGGCGGTGCAAACGGTGATGCGCCGCTACGGGGTCGAAAACCCTTACGAAAAATTGAAGGCCCTGACGCGCGGCCGCGGCATCACGCGCGCAGCGCTGCAGGTGTTCATCGCCGATCTCGACATTCCTGAAGACGCCAAGGCTACGCTGCTGCGGTTGACACCCGCGACCTATCTGGGGCGCGCGGCCGATCTGGCGCGGCGCGCCTGAGGCGATGCGACGCGCGCGCACGCTGGCCGCATTGTGCGCCGCCTGTGCGTGCCTCGCGGCGCATCCGGGCCTGGCACAAACGCCGCCGGCAGCGGAAGGCCAGCCAAAGCCGGCCGCTGCCAGCGACGCCACCTCGCGTGCCGACCCGCGCGGCGACACCAGCCTGTTGCGGCGCCCGGCGCTACAGACCGGGGATCAGTGGATCTACCGCCGCGCCAGCGGGCCCGTGAGCCGAGCAGTGCGGCAGACGGTGGTCAATGTCAACGAACAGGGCATTTCGCTCAAGACCGAGGAGGCCGGCTCGCAGGATTCCTCGACCACCATTCACGACCGCGAATGGGGCCTGCTTGGCAGTGGCTACAACGACTATCGCCCGGCGCTTGCCTACTATTCCTTTCCGCTCTATCCGGGCAAGCGCTGGGGTATCGACTCAAGGGTGAGCAACTTCGGTGCCGACCAGAGTGGGCGCATGAAGGGCGAAGGCCGGGCGCTCGACTGGGAGGTGGTCGACGTTCCTGCCGGGCGCTTCCTCACCTTGAAGATCGAGGTTGCGATTGAAACTGCCGACCCCGGTGATCCGCAGCGGGTTGTCACGGTGCGCGAAAATCACTGGTACGCACGCGAGGTGTTGCGCCCGGTCAGGGTCGAGTCCGCGACCACCATCGCCGGCGAGGCGGCAAGCCGCGAGACCATTGAATTGCTTTCCTACACAATCGAGTAGGCCCCGGCGCTCCTGAGGGGAGCGCCGGGCCGGTGCGCATTGCCTTGCTCCCCGGTCGCGACGACCCGGGCTACTCAGAAGTCCAGCCGCAGCCCGGCATGCAGCGCACGCCCACCGAGCGGCACGATGTCGCGCAGGAAAGAGCTGGCCAGGCGGGCTTCCTGGTTGGTAAGGTTCGAGCCGCGCACCCAGGCCAGCATTTGCCTGCCGCCGATGCTCATTCTGGTACTCGCAACCAAGTTGAGCAAGGTGTAGCCCGCAGTGGTGGATTCACCCGCAGGAACCCGGTTCTGTGCCGCCGAGTGGCTTAGTTCGGCGCGCAGGTTGTGGCGATCGACCGCATAGTTGAGGGCGACTGACAAGCGGCGCGGTGCGATGCGCGGCAAGCCTTCGCCACTTTGCAGATTGGTCGCGCGCACCAGGTCGCTCTTCAACTCCAGATACAGCGTGCCGGGACGCTGCAACAGGCGCAAGCGAGCCTCGGCCTCGAAGCCGGAAAAGCGTGCCGGTATTGCGCGGTAGACCGCTTCGTTGGAAAGCTCGGTCGAGCCGGTGGTTGAAGTGCCCGCGGTGAGCGGGTCTTCGAAGGCGCCGTCGCCGCTGCGCCGGGCGCCTGTCGTCAACAGGGCCAGGTAGTTGGAAAAGCGCGTGGTGTAGGCCGAGAGCCCGGCTGTGTGCGGGCCGCCACGCCACTTTACGCCGGCATCCAGCGAATTCGACTTTTCCAGGCCAAAGCGGGTATTGCCGAGCTCGTAGGTGCCGGTGGCCGCATGCGGGCCGTTGGCGAACAATTCATAGAACGTCGGCGCACGTTCGGTATGTGCCAGGTTGGCTGACAAGGCCCAGCGCCCACCCAGGTTGTAGAGCGCACCCAGCGAGGTGCTGGTGCCCTTGAAGCGCCGGCTGTCCTGCTCCGCATAGCGCGCCACCGGGGCCAGCGGATCGGCGAAGCTCTGGATGCTCTGGTCGCCACTGGCGGTGACGCGGGTGGTTTCGTGGCGCGCGCCGAACGTCAGCTTGAGCGCGCCCAAGGGCAGCTCCTCATAAAGATAAACAGCGCTTGAGCTGGTCAGTGCCGATGGCACGAAAGCCTCGTCGCCCAGCGCCGAGAAGCGCGCGTTGCCCAACTGCACGCCGATCACGCCCTTCATCCGGCCGATAGCTGCGTGGCTGGCTTCCAGGCGGGTTTCATAGCCCTTGTTGAAAAAACTGGTGCCCACCTGCCCAAGATTGATTTCGCGGTGCGCATAGTCGGTGAATGCGCCCTTGAACTTGATGCCGGTGATGAAGCCGCCGGGGTTGCGCAATTCGCCCGCCACATCGTATCGGTCGCTGTGCATGTTGATCTTGACGCCGGCCTCAAGCGGCGAGCCGTAGGTGGTTTCGTGGTTGGTGTAGGAGGCGCCGAGGTAGCCACGGTCCCAGGTGAGCGAGCCACCGAAGGCGCCACCATTGGCGCGGGCGGCGCTGTTGGGCACGCGGCCATTGGGCTGCTCCTGCGCCGGGTTGTTGGTGGCATCGAGCGCGCGTTGACGCGCCGAGCGTGCCAGGCCGGGAATTTTCAGGTCGGAGGTCTGGCGCCAGAAGCCATCGGCATGCAGCGCGATTTGGCCGTTGCCAACCTCAAGCAGAGTGGAGGCCACGCGTTCGGTTTCGGCGCCCCCCATGCGCGCTTCGAACGCGCCTTGCACGCCGCGGATGGCGGCTTCCGGAATCCGGTTGGTCAGCACATTGACGACCCCGCCCACCGCGTTGCCGCCATACAGCAGCGCGGCGGCACCGCGCACCACTTCAATCTTTGTTACCGCCATGGCGTCGGTCGGCACCGCATGGTCGAACGACAGGCCGGAGGCGTCGAGCGTGCCCACCGAGCCCTGCAGGATGCGAATGCGATCGCCGTCCAGGCCACGGATGATCGGGCGGCTGGCACCGGGGCCGAAATAGGATGAACTGACGCCGGGCATGTTGCCGATGGTCTCGCCCAAGGTAGTGCGGCCACGCAATTGCAGCTCGGGCGCCTCCAGCGTGGATACCGGCGTGACCAGTTCGAACAGACCGCTTCCCAGTGGATTGCCGGTGACAACGACTTCGGGGACGGTGTTTGGTGCAGCCACGCCCTGGGCTGTGGCATGCGGGATGCAGGCGGTGAGCAGCGTGGCTGCCAACGGCAGGTGAGGCAACTTCATGGATGAATCTCCGTAAAAGCAGTAACGGGAGCGCACCGCGACCTCACAGGTCGCAGGGCGGCGTCGGACCGGGCTTCTAGGGATTCGTGGGCGGGGCGCGCGGCTGGTAGGCGGCCGGATTGGAGCCTGCGGCGGAACCTGCCGCAGGGGGCAGGTTGACAAACGGGGTCTCGGTGTCGCGAGCAGCCACGACCAATGCAGGTGTCGGTGCGTTGTCCAGACCATGGAATGCGAGGCAGCAGGCATGCGCGCTTGATATCGGCGCGCCGTCATGCGAGTGTTCCAGCGCATGCGTCAAGCCATGCAGGGCGGCCGCCTGCTGGGTTACCACCAGCATGAGCGCCAGTGCAAGGCACTTGAGCCAGCGCATGGCGGAATTGCGCCGCGAACGTGCTGTGGAGTGTGGCTTGTGCATGGGTGCTTGATGCATCGCGGACCGAAGTATAAGGCCGCAGTCGTGGTGGCGGCAAGCCAAGTCGCGCCGGCCACCGGATCAGCCAAGCGGATTCACGCGCGGCATGGAATAATCAGAGCAAGCGAGTGTTTTCCACCGACGGCTAGCTACCGTCCTTCCATAAACCTATAGGAGGTTCTTCATGAAGAAGTTGTTATTGGGCGTGGCGGTGATCGGCGCCTTGGTGGCCGGTACGGCACAGGCGCAGGTGGCGGCGGACCGCTCGGTTGTTTACCGCAAGGCCGGTTTCCAGATGATGTCCAACCATTTCGGCCGCATCAATGCGCATATCAAGGGCGAGCGCACTCTTACGCCGGCGCAACTGGAACTGAGCGCGCAAGTCGTCGACGACATGGCGAAAGTGGTCTACGACGGTTTCATTGAGGGCACCGACCAGTCCAAGGGCAACCGCGCCCGGCCGGAGATCTGGAAGGAATGGGCCAAGTTCAAGGATGCCCAGACCAGGCTGCAGGGTGAAACACCCAAGCTTCTTGCGGCTGCCAAGAGCGGCGACCGGGCGGCATTGCAGGCGGCGTTTGGCGGCGTAGGCGGAGCCTGCAAGAATTGCCATGATCCCTACCAGGCGAAGGAAGTGATTCAGTAGGCTTTGCCGGCTTTCGGCTGTGTAAAGAGGCCGGGCATTGCCCGACCTTTTTACGTGGCGTGTGGCGCGTGCTATCGCTTGGCTGCGTTGACCACCAAATAGACAACGCCCGCGCTGCATCCCAGCAGCACCAGCGCCATCAGGCTGCTACCGTGGCGCGAATCGCCCACCGCACCGGCAACCCGCTTGACGCCGGTGATCATCGGGCGCACCAGGTTTTCCCTGTGATAGAACCAGTGGAAAGCGATGGCCGCGAAATGCAGCGCGACCAAACCGATGATGACGCGCTGGTTCAATTGGTGCAGGCTCATCAGCTTGTCGGAGACTTCCTTGCCGACAAACCGGTAAAGCGGGCCTTCGAAGGCGATGTCGTCATTGACGAAAAGCCCGCTTGTAGCCTGGAACAGCAGCACCAGCAGCATCGCCACCACCGACAGCGCGCCCATCGGGTTGTGGCCGAGTGAACTGCTGTGTTGCTGGCGGTTGAACATGCCCTTCATGGTGGCGATCACCGCGCCCGGACCCCGGATGAACGAGGCGAAGCGGGCGTGGGTGCCGCCGGCCACGCCCCACAGGATGCGATAAATCAGTAGTGTGAGGATGGCGTAGCCTGACCACACGTGATAGGTCATGGCGTTGCCGCCGATCTTGACGGTGACAAACGATGTGATGACCAGCACCACCAGCGCCCAGTGAAAAAAGCGCACACCGAGGTCCCATACCGGGATGTCACGTTCGGCCAGCACGGTCTTGTCAGGCGCGTTGTTCAAGCGTGTGCTCCTTCAGTCTGGAAACTTCGGCAATCTAGCGTGCTGGCGCGCGCTTGTCCAGACCCATGCGGGTCGCTGTTCGGCAGAAGGCGTCTCGCCGCCGCTGCCTCAAACCACCGCGCCGTCGTTGGTGGTCTTGTCGCGCACCGGCTTGACCAGGTCTTCGCGCGAAATGCCCAGCCACATCACGATCGGGCTTGCCACCAGTACCGAGGAATAGATACCGAACAGGATGCCGTTGGTCAGAGCCAGTGAAAAGTAATGCAGCGTCGGCCCGCCGAAAATCAGCATCGAGGTAACCATCAGCTGAGTGCTGCCGTGGGTGATGATGGTGCGCGAGATGGTGCTGGTGATCGCATAGTTGATCACCTCCGGCACGGTGAGGCCGCGCCGTTTGCGGAAAGCCTCGCGCACCCGGTCGAACACCACCACCGATTCATTGACCGAGTAGCCCAGCACCGCCAGCACCGCGGCCAACACCGAGAGCGAAAATTCCCACTGGAAAAAGGCGAAAAAGCCGAGAATGATCACCACGTCGTGCAGGTTGGCGATGATTGCCGCCAGCGCGAACTTCCATTCAAAGCGCATCGCCAGGTAAGCCATGATGCCGGCGATC
>JAYTDE010000531.1:0-2232 GCA_043736195.1 Burkholderiales bacterium
CGCTTTTCATCGCCGACCCGGCCATCGGCGGCTTCGCCGCAATCGCCGCTGGCGAGGTCTGGCGCCTGCTGACACCGATTTTCATTCACTTCGGGGTCATGCATTTGGTGTTCAACATGCTGTGGTTATGGGATCTGGGTGGCCTGGCGGAGCAGCGCCGCGGCTATGTGTTCCTCGGCTTGTTCATCCTGGTGGTCGGCGTGGCCTCGAACCTGGCGCAGTATGTGATCAGCGGTTCGCCCACCTTTGGCGGCATGTCCGGCGTGGTCTACGGCCTGTTGGGTTACGTCTGGATGCAGGGGCGCCACAACCCGAATTTCGGCTATGGGCTGAGCCGCCAGACCGTGATCTTCATGTTGGGCTGGTTTGTCCTGTGCTGGACCGGTCTATTGGGCGCTATTGCCAATTGGGCGCACACGTTTGGCCTGCTGCTGGGGGGTGCCTGGGGTTTTGTGCAACGTGATTGATTGTTTGCACCACGCCGCACAGGCTGGTGGCATGGCCAGGCACGACACCGGGTCTTCCGTTGCCGCCGGAACACTGGTCAGCGAGCTTGCTTGGCCGAACATGCGTCCATTTTTCTCCTTACCCGCCACCTATTCGAGAGTCTTGCCGTGCGCCTGAAGATGTCTGAAAACTCGCTGTTCGCGATCCTGCTGCGCTCGCCGTGGTGGATGAGCTTCGCCATCGCGCTGGCGCTTGCACTGATCGCGCGCCTGGTGCTGCCGGCCAGCTATGCGGCATATGCGCCGTTCACAGCCTTTCCATTCCTCGTCATCGCGGCAATGGCGGGCTGGCGGCAACTGCGTGCGCCCAGTGCGACCCGTGTCGCCGCCACGCTTAATGCCGTCAGTGCCATGTCGTGGCGCGAGTTTTCGCAGTTGCTGCAAGCGGCGTTCGAGCGCGATGGCTACACGGTGACGCAGGTCACAGGCGCCGCCGATTTCGCGCTGGTCAAGGCGGGGCGCACCTCGCTTTTGAGCTGCAAGCGCTGGAAGGCGGCCAGTCACGGACTGGAGCCGTTGCGCGAACTGGAAGCGGCCCGCAAGGCGCAGGACGCACATGAGGCCATCTACGTCGCAGCCGGCAGCATGACCGAGAACGCGCGTCGCTTCGCCGTCGATCACGCCATGGGCCTGATGCAGGGGCCTGAGTTGACGCGCCTGTTGCGCCTGCCGCGAGTCGCCGCCAAGGCCGCGGCTTGAGCGTGCAAGGCGGCGCGCTTAAGCGCGCAAATCGCCGCGGCATCTTGTGCATGTCCGCGGCGATGACCTGTTTTGTGATCAACGACGCCTTCATCAAGATCGTCAGCGCCACTCTGCCCTCGGGGCAGATGATCTTCATGCGCAGCCTGTTAGTGGCCTTGATCGTGTTCCTGGTTGCGCGCGCCAGCGGCGCCACCGCGCGCCTGGGCGACCTGCTGCGCGGGCGGGTACCGCTGCGCGCGTTGATCGACGCCGCGGCAACGCTAATCTACCTGGCGGCCCTGGTGCACCTGCCGATCGCCAACGCCACCGCCATCACCCTGGCCACGCCCATCTTCATGGCGCTCCTGGCCATGCTGTTCCTGAATGAGCAGGTCGGATGGGCCGGCTGGATCGCGGTGATTGTCGGCTTCTGCGGCGTGCTGCTGGTAATCCAGCCGCGCGCGGAAGGGTTCAACGCCTGGGCCCTGGTGGCACTCGCAGCCACACTCATGCACGCTGTGCGCGATCTGATGACGCGGCGCATCCCGGCCGGTATTCCGTCGATCCTGATCACACTTGCCAGTGCCATCGCCGGCTGCCTGTTGTCGAGCGCGTATGTGGCGGCCGAGGGCTGGCGCGCGTTCGGCGTCACCGAGGCTGTGTTGTTGGCGGGTGCGGCGCTGTTCGTCGCCGCCGGCTACTACCTGATCATCGTCAGCTTCCGCCAGGGCGAGATCGCGGTGATCTCGCCGTTTCGCTATACCGCGCTGCTGGTGGCGCTGCTGCTTGGTTACCTGTTGTGGGGTGACATCCCCAATCTGCTCGCCTGGTGCGGCATCGCGCTCCTGATCGGCGCGGGCCTGTATGTGATCCTGCGCGAGCGCTTGCGTGTTCCGGCCGCAGCCGGTTCCCCATAGCAGGGGGCTCTACCAGGCGTTAACATGGCGCTTGCGGTGCGTGACACTCTTGGTCCCGCCCGGATTTGCACCAGCGCGGCCCGTGGCGCCGTGCGGAGAGGCCAGTATGCAAGCCAGCATCGAATCAA
>JAYTDE010000532.1:0-3058 GCA_043736195.1 Burkholderiales bacterium
TTCACCAACCTCGCCATCCAGAACCTGATCCTCGGCACTCACTACCCCCAAACGCAGGAAGAGGTGTGGGGCGACAGCGGCAAGGCCCTCATCGCCTCGTCGTTTCCCGCCAAGGGGGGCAAGGTCCGCAAGGTCGACGGCGGGATCGTCGCCGACGGCTTGTGGAGTTTCGCCAGCGGCGTGGATTTTGCCGACTGGAACAACATGCAGGTGTTCGTCCCGCAGGACGGCGGCCCGCCACAGCATCGGTTCGCGCTGGTGCCCAGATCGGACTACGAAGTCGTCGACGACTGGAACGTGGCCGGGCTCGCCGGCACCGGCAGCAAGTCGATCCGCTTGCAGGAGTGCTTCATTCCCGAGCATCGCACCTTGCCGACCACCCTGATTCTTGGCGGGGTCACGCCGGGCAGTGCGCTCAACCCCTCGGCGCTTTACCGGATTCCGCCGCTGACGCTCGGTACCAAGGTCTTCGCCGGGCCCGCTCTGGGCATCGCGCGCGGGGCGCTCAAAGCCATGGAAGGCGAACTGCGCACGCGCAAGAACGTCGCGGGCGTGCCGATGTGCGAGCTGCCGACAACGCAGATGCGCATCGCCGAAGCCGGCGCGGAGATCGCCGCCGCGTGGGCGCTCCTGATCAAGGATTGCGACGATGCGTTCGACATCGTCAGCGACGGCACTGTTCCCGACATCGACACGCGTGCCCGCTGGCGCCTGAACAACGCGTTCGCCGGCCAGTTGTGCCTGCGCGCGGTCGAACGCCTGCATCCGCTGATCGGTGCGCGCGGCCTCGATCCCGACAGCGTGTTCCTGCGCGCCTGGCGCGACATTCACGCAGCGGTCTTGCAGATCACGATGGCGTGGGACGTCCAGGCGGTCAACGCCGGCCGGATCCGATTCGGCCTGCCTTCGCTCGATCCGCGCGTCTGAAGGCGGGCACCTCCAAGTCTCGCGTCGGCGGTAGCGACGGTGATTGCGACGTTTCGGCAGACTCGATGTTGGCCGGCACGGGCGTGAGGGAAGTGCAACGACCCACTCACTGAGGCTTGCAATCCACACGGGGCATCGGCAAACAAAGCGCATGAATCAATGCGCATTCGCACTACTGCCCGGCAAAATTTACTGGCGCGGGCTGGAGAACAAGCATTCGCGCGGGTTGCAGGACGATTTCGTTTGGTGCCGATTTGAACTTCGTTTTCCGAAAATTGCGTAGTTTCCCGTGATCGAAATCCTCGAGGAGAACTTGTGAACGCAGGCTAAACTTTGTTCGCACAGGTCATGGAGTCGGTACCTTGGACCGGCTTGACTCGCATCGTTCAACCCATCGCTGCGATTCTGGCGTACGCACTTTGTCGTGCGCCAAGCGGTCGGCCCGCAAAGCCTTACCATCCGGGTCGATTGAACCCGATCACAGGAGCTATACATGCCCGATACCATCTTCAGCCGGCTCTACCGCGGCGAGCTGCCGTGCGCGAAGGTCTATGAAGACCAGCGCGTATTCGCCTTCATGGATGCCGGCCAGGTCAATCCCGGCCACGTGATTGTGGCGTCGATCGAAGCGTTCGAGACCTTAGTCGATGCCGACGAAGCCACGGCCGTCGCAATGATGGCGGCTGCGCACCGTATCGCGCGCGCGGTACAAGCCGCGTTCGCACCCGCGGGCATGACCATCCTGCAGGCCAACAAGGCGGCCGGCTGGCAGACCGTGCCGCACCTGCACCTGCATGTGCTGCCACGTCACGTCGATGATGGGGTGCTGCTGACCTGGCCACGCAAGGACCCGGGGATCGAGGTGCTCAAGGAATTGGCGGCGCGCATCCGGCTGTAGGCAGCGCGCACCGGTTGCGGGGCGAACCGCATCTCGTCTGCGGCCACGCTCTTGATATAGGCCCCACAACAACCGCGATATTTCAAGCAGGCTCGAGCCCGATTACCAGCTTTTTACCCAACAGGCTAATAGCCTCTGCAATGCGTGGCAGCTTGGAACCATAGTGCAGGTCCAGTAGGCGCCGTACTTCTTTTTCATCCATCGCCGTATGGAGCGCAGCCTTGGCAATGGTTTCGGCCGGTGGCGCCACCATGCGCTCGCCGCGCTTGGCCTTGCTTGGCGCGGGAAACGTCAGCCCCTGCTTCATATAGACCGCGAACACCTCGTCCATGGCATCCGCAGCCTCACACAGCGCGTCCGCCTCATTGTCACCTTGGGTTATCAGCGCAGGCAGATCACGGCAGGTCACAACAAAACCGTCGCCATCGGATTTCAACGACACCGCGTACTCAAAACGGTTCATCATCGGCCTCACAAATCTCTCGGGTTGACACCAAGCTGGGAGCACATGGCATGAAAGGTACCGGTCCTGAGTTCATCTTTCGGATTTCGACAGCCGTTCACAATGGTAAATGCCGCACCGAAATAAACGGTTTGATGGCTACCTTTGCCGCGCGTCGCATCGATCTTGACAACGACACCGCGCCGATTGCCCAACGCCTTGAGCTTGCGAAGGAACTCGTTACCCGTCTTGCATTGACTATCGGACGAAAACGACCGGATGTAAAGCGATTACCCATGACCATCCCGCAGGCCATAGGGTCTGCCGACCGGCAGACCATGCCGCGCTTGCATCTGCGTGTGCTTCTGCGCCATGCCGACGATGCGGTGCTGCTGACTTGGCCGCGCAAGGACGCGGGTTGCTGCCACAGCCCGCGCTCAGCCGTATTGCGCAGCGACCCGCATCTCGCCTTCAGCCACGTTCTGGATATAGCACTGCATGACATCCCCCGGCACCACCGGGCCCACTCCTTCCGGCGTGCCGGTGAGGATGATGTCGCCCGGATACAGGGTGTACTTTTCGCTGGCCCAGGAAATCAGCTTGTCGACGTTGTAGACCAGATCGCGGGTGTTGGCCTGCTGGCGCACTTCGCCGTTGACCTTGAGCACCAGATCGAGCGCGTTCGGGTTGGTCACCTCGTCAGCGGTGGTGAGCCAGGGGCCGAGCACCGCATAGGTGTCGGCCGACTTGCGCCATGACAGCAGTTCCTTGCCGCGGGTGGTCATGTCCAG
>JAYTDE010000533.1:0-4039 GCA_043736195.1 Burkholderiales bacterium
GGCCGGGGTCGGTACGCCGCAGCATCTGTCGGCCGAACTGTTCGCCTCGATGGCCGGGGTGCGCCTGACCCACATCCCCTACAAGGGCGCGGTGCCGGCCATCACCGACTTAGTCGGCGGGCAGGTGCAAATGATGTTCGGCATCATCAACTCGCTGCTGCCATTCATCCGCAGCGGCGCGGTGCGCGCCATCGGCGTGGGTGGCAGGCAAGGCCTGCCGGCGCTGCCCGGCGTGCCGCCGGTGGCCGATACCCTGCCCGGCTTCCTGACCGATTCATGGACCGGCCTGATGGCACCGGCCGGCACGCCGCGCGAGGTGATCGCCAAGGTGGGCCAGGGCATCGCGCGCGCGTTAGGCGAGCCCGAGGTGCGCGAGAAGCTCACCGCGCAAGGCATCGAGCCGACCGCCAATTCGCCGGCCGAGTTCGCCGCCATCATCGGCACCGAGACCGTGCGCTGGGCGAAAGTGATCAAGGAAACCGGCGCGCGGGCGGAGTAGGCAGGGACTTGAGCCGCGCGAACGACCTCAAGGACCGGCGTCGAACTGCTCTTCGTTCCTGCCCTTGAAGGGCGCGTAGAACGCCTTGATTTCTTCCATGTCGCGCAGGATGTCGCCGCTCGGCACGAACACCGGCCCCAGGCCGCTGCGCTTGTTGGCATAGTCCATGTAGGCCATCACGATCGGCACGCCTGCACCTGCGGCTATGTAGTAGAAACCGGTTTTCCAGGTGCGCGTCTTGCTGCGCGTGGCCTCCGGCGGCACCACCAGTTGCAAGGGCGGCGCGGCTGCCTTGATCGCCTCGATCGAAGCAGCCACCAGGTTGCCGGATTTTTCGCGATTCACCGGTATCCCGCCCAGCCACATCATGACGCCGCGAAACGGTGGCCGAAAAATCGATTCCTTGCCCATCCAGTAGATATTCAGGCGCAGCGAAAATGCCACCATCAGGGTATAGGGCAGGTCCCAGTTGCTGGTATGCGGTGCGGCGATGAATACGCTTTTGGCGGCCTCCGGCGGCAGCGCGCCTTCGATGGTCCAGCCGGTGAGCTTGAGAAAGAGGATCGAACCAGCGCGCAGAACTGTATTGACAAGCGGTGTGTCGAAGATAGTGCGATGCAAGCAGGCCGGCCCTCCCCGGCCAGCGCGCATTCTACGGCCACCGTGGCACCGGCCCGACCGGCGGCGGCACCAACTCTCGGCGGCGCAGGCGGCCCGGCTGGCGCTGAGCGGACAGGTACACTGTTGCAAGGACGCAAGCGCGAACACCAACGCAAAAAAAAGGAGACCTGTATGTCCGCAGTCATGGCCGACCAAGCCCTCTCGTTGCCGCCCGGCCCGATCGGCGGCCCCGCCGCCTGGACCGGCCCTGAAATGGATGCCCGGCGCGACTGGATTCATCAGTTCAGCGGCGCTGAAGTCGATGAAATCGATGCCGCCATCCGCTGCCATGTGGCCGAAGGCCGCGCCATGGGTGATATCTCGCCTGCGACGTTTCGCCTGCCGACTCTCAAGAACACCCTGGCCACGCTCCTCGATCAGGTGCTGCACGGGCGCGGCTTCGTGATGCTGCGCGGCTTCCCGGTGGCGCGTTATGGCAATGCGGAAAGCGCCATCGCCTATCTCGGCATCGGCGCGCACCTGGGCAGCTTTCGCTCGCAAAACGCCAAGGGCCACCTGCTCGGCCATGTCTACGATCTCGGCCTGGACATCGGCAAACCGACCACGCGCTACTACCAGACCAACCGCGAACTCGAATACCACACCGATTCGTGCGATATCGTGGGTTTGCTGTGCCTGAAAACCTCGAAAGCGGGCGGCGAGAGCCGACTGGTGAGTTCGGTGACCTTGCACGACACCATGCTTGCGCGCCGGCCCGACCTTTGGCGTGCGCTGTTCAACCCGTTTCCGACCGACCGCCGCGGTGAAGTACCGCCCGGTGCATTGCCATGGTTCGAATTGCCGGTATTCAACTGGCATGGCGAAGAACTGTCGACGATTTATTCGGGCCAGTACATCCGCTCCGCACAGGTCAATTTTCCCGCGGCACGGCGCCTGACCGCACTGGAACACGAAGCACTCGATTATTTCGACGCGTTGTCGAACGACCCCACGCTCAACCTCACCATGGAATTCAAGCCGGGCGACATGCAGTTCGTGCACAACCACCAGTTACTGCACAGCCGCACCGATTTCCTTGATTGGCCCGAGCCGAAAAAGCGCCGTCACCTGCTGCGCCTGTGGCTGGCGCCGGCCGGCGCACGTGATTTGCCGCCAGCCTATGCGCAGCGCTATGGCTCGATCGTGCCCGGAGACCGCGGCGGCATCATCACCAGCCAGACCAAACTGACGTTTGCCCTGGAGCCGCAATAATGACTGCACGCTTGGCGACGTCCGCGCCGCCGCCGCGCCAGGTATCGCGCAAGCGCCGCTCACTGATCGCGGCCGCGCCGGCTGCGGTCGCGCTGCTGGCGGCGCGCGGTGCGGTTGCGCAAACCCAGGCCTACCCGAACAAGCGCGTGCGTATCCTGGTCGGCTTCGCGCCCGGCGGCATTGTCGATGTGCTGGCGCGGCTCCTGGCCGACCGCCTGCAGCGCTCAATGGGCCAGCCGTTCGTGATCGAGAACCGTCCCGGTGCCGGCGGCAACCTGGCCACCGGCCTGTTGGCACGCGCCAAGGGCGACCCCTACACCCTGCAACTGGGCAGCAGCGGCCCGCTGGCGGTCAGCCCGACGATGGAAGCCAACCTCGGCTACGACCCCTTGACCGACCTGATCCCGATCAGCCTGGTCGCCAAGACTCCGCTGCTGCTGGTGGTGCCGACCGCCTCACCGCACCAGGACATGCAGAGCCTGATGCAGGCACTGAGGAAAGCGCCGCAAGAAGTGCTGTACCCGACGCCGGGCCTGGGCTCGCCGCAGTTGCTGGCGCAGGAAGCGTTTCGCCAGCGCGCAGGCTTTGCCGCCGCACCGGTGCATTACCCCGGCAGCGCGCAGGTGGTGATGGCCTTGCTGGCCGGCGAGTTCGGCTACACCATCGAGAATCCGCTGCTGGTGCTGCCGCACATTCGCGCCGGCAAGTTGCGCGCGCTGGCGGTCACAGCGAAGCAACGCACGCCCCTGCTGCCGGAGGTGCCCACGGTGGCCGAAGCGGGCCTTGAAGGCTTCGAAGCCGGCGGCTGGTATGGGCTGGTGGCGCCTGCCGGAATTGCGCCGGAGATCGTGGCGCAATTGCACAGCGAAACCGTGGCCGCCCTCAAGGAGCCGGAGATGGCGCGGCGCATCGCCGACATGGCCTCGCCCAACATCTGGAGCACACCGGACGAATTTCGTGCCTTCATCGTCAGCGAGACGCAGAAATGGCGCTCGGTGCTGCAGGCTTCGAAGCCGGCGGCGCGTTGAGCGATCGACATGCGCCAGGCAACCGCACCACGATTTTTCACGGAGACCGATCGATGATTGAACGCATTGCCGAAATCGTCAACACCGACCCGGCGATCATGCGCTGGGGGCGGCATTTGAACGACAGCTTCATGGTCGAAGTTGGCAGCGATCAGTATCTGCTGACGGTGCGCGCCGGCCGCGTGGAGTCGGTCGAGAAAGGCCCGCTGGTGCAGCGCGCCTGGCGCTTCGCGATTCGCGCACGCGCCGAATGCTGGGAACAATTCTGGCGAAAGGTGCCGGCACCCGGCTGGCACGACCTGTTCGCGTTATTGCGCCGTGGCGACGTCACTTTCGAAGGCGACCAGCGCGTGCTGATGGCGCATCTGCTTTACTTGAAGCTGCTGCTGGCGGCGCCGCGAAAGCTGGCGGCATGAGCGCGCGCATCGAAGGCATTGTCGGGCGCTATGCCCACATCGAGCTCGACGGCAAGCCGCATCGCCTGTATTTCGAGGAAGCCGGGCAGGGCATTCCGCTGTTGTGCCTGCACACCGCCGGCTCGGACGGCCGCCAGTTCCGTGCCGTGCTCAATGATCCGCTGATCACGCAACACTTCCGCGTGGTCGCGTTCGACATGCCCTGGCACGGCAAGTCCTCGCCG
>JAYTDE010000534.1:0-2427 GCA_043736195.1 Burkholderiales bacterium
CACGCTGCGCGCCGCTGGCCACGCTGCAAGATCGCGCCTGCACCGCATCGACCATCGCCAGTGCACAAAGCGCAAACACGGCACCGGCCAGGCCGGTGCGTGCGAAAATGAATCTGTTGTGCATGACATCTCCGTAGATGGTGAGATGCAGGTTGGTCGCCCCAGGCGCCGATTCATTACAGCCAGCGCACATCTGATTCAACCAAGGCACCGAACCGCACGGGTTTGCATCCGCGGGACGGTCGCCAGTCACCGATCGCCAGACATGAACCCACCCGCCCTGTCGTTCCAGAACCAGGTCGCTGAACAGCGCACCTACCTGATCCGTTTCGCCCGCCTGCAACTGCGCAACGACACCTGGGCCGAGGATTGCGTCTCGGATACCCTGCTGGCGGCGCTGGCCAAGCCGCAGTCCTTTGGCAATCGCTCGCAGTTGAAGACCTGGCTTACGGGCATTCTCAAGCACAAGGTGCTCGATACCTTGCGCGCGCGCGCGCGCGAAGCCACCCTGGCGGACGACGACGGCGATGGCAGTGCCGAACTCGATGCCTTGCTGTTCAAGGCCGATGGCCATTTCGCCAGCGCGCCGACGGAATGGGGCAACCCGGAACAGGAACTGGGTTCACGGCAATTCATGCAGATGCTGGAGTCATGCGTCGAGAATCTACCCAGCAGCATGGGGCGCATCTTCCTGATGCGCGAATGGCTGGAACTCTCGTCCGACGAAATCTGTAAGGAATTGAGTTTGACCTCGACCAACCTGTTTGTTCAATTGCACCGGGCGCGCCTGCGTTTGCGCGAATGCGTTGAACTCAACTGGCTGGGAACGGCCTGAAACAAGCCTGAGCGATGCTTTTGCGGCGCACCTGCAAGGAAACGGCGGCTCTCGTGATCGCGCGCGAAGATCGCGCGCTTTCATTGGCCGATCGCGTCGCGCTGCGCCTGCATATGGCGGTGTGTACTACCTGCCCGGTATTCGAGCGGCAGATCGCCGGCATGCGTCAGGCGTTCGCACGCTGGCGCAAGGGTGACCACGACGACCCGGGCTGAGAGCGGTTCAGCGCTTGCGAAACACCAGCACGTGCTGCCACGGCAACACCTCGATGGTCTTTTCCCACTGCAGCGCGTGCGGCGCCATTTCGCGGCGCACCTGCGCCACGCTCATCTTGTGCAGTTCCTTGATCGGCACCGCCGCATCCTCGGCACGGTACTCGACGAGCACCAGACGCGCGCCGGGCTTGAGCGCGCGCACCACGCCTTCGATCACCTCGAACGGGTATTCGAGCTCGTGGTAGACATCGACCAATAGCGCCAGATCGAGGCTGGCCGGCTTGAGCCCGGCGTCCTTGACGCTGGCCTGTAGCGGCACCACGTTGCCAACCCGGCGCTCGCCCATGGCGCGCTTGAGCAAGGCGATCATCTCAGGCTGCACGTCGCTGGCATAGACCTGGCCGCCCGGCACCACCGCTTCTGCCATGCGCCAGGTGAAATAGCCGGTACCGGCGCCAACATCGGCAACCGTCATGCCCGCTTTCAGTTCGAGTGCGGGAACCAGCAGATCGGTGCGTTCCTCGCGCAGGCGCTCGGCACGCTCCAGCCAGGAAGCCGCCTGCCAGCCCATGACACGCGCGATCTCGCGGCCCATGTGGAACTTGCCGATACCGTCGGCCGAGGGTGCGGCCTGGCGATAGGCGGGGGATGCAACTTGCGCCAAAACGGCGGTGCCTGCCGACAGGAACGCCAAGGTGCAAACAAGAGTTATGGCAATGCGAAGTAAAGCGGACAAGATGATGCGCCTCGATACAAAGCACCCATGGTATCGCGGGGTCACGCATCCACCACAAGGTCGGCGCCGACTAGGCGCGCGGCGGCCCGCCGTCGGTCAGGCGCTCGCCGTAAATCATGCGTGCCACCCCGGCATCATGCGCCGCCTTCTCGCACAGCCCGCAGGGACGCGAACTCGACACCAGCACGCAGCCAGTCAGCGCCTGCGACCCCAGGCGCGCCTGGGCCAGGCGTATCGCCTCGCGCTCGGCATGGGCGTCGGGATTGCGTGCGGTGACGACACGACTCGGGCTTTCGGCTACGATTGCGCGATCTTTCACCACTACCGCGCCATAGGGTTGATCGCCGGCGGCCTCGGCCTCACGGCGCATCTCGAAGGCGCGGGCCATGAAGCTGCGCCAGGTCTCGCCGGCCTGCGCCAGCGCCGTGCGCCAGTTGCCGACCAGGCTTACCGCGGCCAAGCACGAAACCAGCGTGCGTCGCTGCATGATCTGCCCCTCGCATTTGCAGGGCAGTAATTATGCGCCTGTGTCCGGCGCCACACGGCCAGCGGCGGCCTCAGGCATGCCGCACAGCCGGATCGCCACGCATGCGGTCAACCCGGTCGAAGTAGTGCCGGGCGTAGGCCAGCAACTGGCCGTC
>JAYTDE010000535.1:0-3834 GCA_043736195.1 Burkholderiales bacterium
GTGCGGTCGGAAATACCCGCCAAGACCGTGGCCGAGTTCGTCACTTACGCGCGCGCCAACCCGGGCAAGCTCTCGTTCGGCTCGCCCGGCAACGGCAGCTCACCGCACATTGCCGCCGAAATGTTCAAGGGTGCCTCGCGCACCTTCATGGTCCACATCCCCTACCGCGGCGGCGCACCGGCGCTGACCGACCTGCTGGGCGGGCAACTCGACTTCATGTTCGATCCCGGCATCGGCCTGCAGCATGTGCGCTCGGGCAAGCTGCGCCTGTTGGCGGTGGGCAGCCCGAAGCGTTCGCCACTGTTCCCCGATGCACCGACCTTGGCCGAGGCCGGCATCACCGGCTTCGACGCCGACAGCTGGTTTGGTTTCTACGCACCGGCCGGCGTGGCCGCCGACACCATCACGCGCCTGAACCGCGAGATCAACCGCATTCTCGGCACGCCCGCGGTGCGCGATCGCATCACCGTGCTGGGCGGCGAACCCGCGCCGATGTCGCCGGCGGAATTCGGCGATCGCCAACGGGCCGACCGCGAACGATTTGGCGCGGTGATCAAGGCGCAGGGCATCAGGGCGGACTGACGCCGTGCCACTCGAAGTCCCGCTGGCTTCACGCCTGGCGCAAATGGCGCTGGCGGGGGTCACGCGCGAATATCCGCACAAACCGGAGCATGTGCTCAATTCTGCCGCCGACATGCGCACCCCGCGCGCGCTGCACCCGGCGTTTTACGGCTGTTACGACTGGCACTCGGCGATACACAGCCACTGGATGCTGGCGCGCCTGTTGCGCGCGCTACCCGCTCTGCCGGAGGCGGCGGCGATCCGCGCCTTGTTCGATGCCCATTTCAGCGCGGACACGCTGGCGGCCGAGCTTGACTACCTTCATGAGCCGAATCGCATAGCGTTCGAGCGCCCCTATGGCTGGGCCTGGTTTTTCAAGCTTGTGACCGAAATTGCGGCGCTGCGCGCGACGGGTGGCGCCCAAGCGTGGCACGCGCGCCTGCAGCCGATCGCCGACGTGTTCGCAGCGCGGCTGATCGATCACCTGCCGCGCCAGGCCTACGCGATCCGCGCCGGTACGCACGGCAATACCGCCTTCGCTCTCGGCTTTGCCTGGGACTATGCGCGCGCCAGTGGCCACGCTGATCTGGCTGACGCGATACGCAGCGCGGCCCTGCGTTTGTATGACGCCGATCGCGACGGGCCGGCGAACTACGAGCCTGGCGGCAACGACTTCCTTTCGCCCTGCCTGATCGAGGCCGATCTGCTGACGCGCTTGCATGATCCGGCCGGATTCGCGCGCTGGCTTACGCGCTTTTTGCCGGGGTTCATCGGTGGAGCCGCCGCGCGACTTCTCGATCCGGCACGCGTCAGCGACCGTGCCGATGCCCAGGGCGTGCATCTGGACGGGCTCAATCTTTCGCGTGCCTGGTGCTTCCGGTCCATCGCCGATCACCTGCCGCAAGGCGAGCCACGGCGCGCCGCCCTGCACGCCGCAGCGCGCACCCACCTGCAAGCCGGCCTGGCGCATGTCAGCAGCGGTGATTTCCTGGGCGAACACTGGCTCGGCAGCTTCGCGGTTTACGCGTTGACTGAAGAGGAGTTTCGCTTGAGGCCCCTGCCTTGAACCGCGCGCCAGCCAAAGGCCACAAGCTTCAGGCCGCGTAGTCCACCGGCAGTACCGTGGTGTACTTGATGCGTTCCATGGCGAAGCTGGAGCTTACGTCGGACAATTCGGCCGCGAGGATCAGCTTCTTGTAGACCGCGTCATAGCCCGCGATATCCGGCACCACCACCTTGAGCAAATAATCCACGTCGCCGCTCATGCGATAGAACTCCATGATTTCCGGAATGTCACGCACGCCGCGCGCGAATTTTTCGAACCAGGCGGCGTTGTGCTGCGCCGTCTTGAGCGCCACGAATACGGTCACACCGACCCCAAGCTTGTCGGCACTGCACAGCGCCACGCGACGCAGAATCACCCCGGCCTGTTCCAGTTTCTGGATGCGCCGCCAGCAGGGCGTGGGCGTGAGATTGACCTGGCGGGCAATCACCTCCAGCGGTGTTGCAGCATCCATTTGCAGGATTAGCAGTATTTTTCGGTCTATCTTGTCTATTTTCATAAAAAAATGGAAATTCATTGCGCGAATAGCAATTATGCGCCTTGAAAATGCAAACCATTTGCGCGCCTCTTGCGCTACATTGGGCGCATGAAATCACTCTCCCGCGCATTCACCGAACACCCCGCCACGGTCGGCGAGACCTGGGGTGAGCACGCCCAGACTTCATGGGGCTTCGCCTGGCGTCTGCAAGTCGCGGCGCTGGCGGCACTGGTGCATGCCGTGCTTCCTTTTCTTTGCGTCAAGACCGCAAGCAGCATGATCACTTCACTGCATTCGAAGATGGTCACGCATCGCACGCGCCCCGGCGCCGCAACTGCACGCACGTCCTGATCAACGCAGCCGCAGTCTCATGCCGCTGTTGCCGGCGTGCCTTCCGAACCGGCTGGCGGCATCGCTTCGTGGTACGCGGGCCGCGCCGAAATACGCGCATACCAATCCCGCACCCGCGGCCGCGCCTCGACCTCGTGAAACAGGTCGATCCGCACCAGTCGCTGCACAAACGGCGCGATATCCAGGTCGGCCAGACTCAATTCATCACCCACCAGCCAGGAACCGCTTGCCAGGGCACGCTCCATACGTTCGAGCATGTCGACCAACTGCGCCAGCGAAGGCGCGATATCGGCCGCTGCGATGCCGACGGTGGCGGCCTGCTGCCAGCGCGCGCGGATATGCGGGTCGGGGATGCGCGCGATCGCCACCAGTGCCTCGGCCTGCGACATGGCGCGCAGGGCCGGCACGATGTTTTTGACAAACGACGGCAGTTTGACCGCTTCACTGGGCACCAGGTCGATGTAGCGGGTCCACAGGCGCATGCGCGCACGCGCCGCAGGTGCCGCCGGCATCAATGATGGCTGCGGGTAGGCGTCCTCCAGGTATTCGTTGATGACGCGCGATTCGGTCACCATGCTGCCGTGATCGATGAGCACCGGCACCAGCCCGGCCGGATTGAGGGCCAGAAATTCAGGCCGCAGATGATCGAAGGCGCGCAGGCTCAAGTGTTCACCGGTCCAGGCCAGGCCTTTTTCGGCCAGGCACAGCCGCACCTTCTGGCTGCAGGTGGAATGGCGCGAATGGTAGAGGGTGATCATGTTTATTCCGGTTCGATCCCGGCAGCCTTGACCAGGCGGCCCCAGGACTGCGTATCGCGCTCGATCAATTGGCGCATCGATTCGGCGGGCGATGCGAAGGCCTCGCCGCCAACCCGTGCGTAATACTCGCGCGCGGCCGCTGAAGCGGTCACCGTGTCGAACAATTCCGCTAGGCGCCGCACCACGGCTTCGGGCGCGCGCGCCGGCAGGAATACGCCAAACCAGTTGACCAGCTCGTAGTCGGGCACACCCGCCTCCATCATGGTCGGCACCGTCGGCGCATTCGCCAGGCGCTTCGGCGTGGTCACGGCCAGTGCGCGCAAGCGTCCGGCCTGCACCTGTGGCAAACCGGTCACGACATCGGCAAACATGAAATCGACCTGCCCGCCCAACAGGTCATTGAGCGCCGCGGGCACGCTCTTGTAAGGCACGTGCACGGCGGCCACGCCGGCGCGTGCCTTGTAGAGCTCCGCCGCGGCGTGCCCGGTGAAATTGCCGCTGGCGAAATTGAGCTTGCCCGCCTGCGCCTTGAGGTGCGCGGTCAATTCGGCGACGCTTGTCACCGGCAGGTTGCGCGGGTTGACCAGCAACACCGCACCCCAGCGGGCGATCGTCGCCACCGG
>JAYTDE010000536.1:0-3831 GCA_043736195.1 Burkholderiales bacterium
GACGCTGCGAGACTACCATCGCGACCGCTGCGCTGCCGGACGCGCTCGAAAATCGACGCGCCAGGCATCGAAATGCGGCTGCAGCGGCGCCGGCAATTCGTCGCGAAACGCACCGTCCAGCGGATACAAGGGCATGTGGAGAGCCACGGCATCGAGCACCAGCCTGCCCTGGGCCGCGTCCTTGGGGCGCTTGTCGGCATGACGTTTGGTCTGCTGCGCCAGCCACAGCTTTTGCAGGGCGAAGTAGCGCGGGTCCGGTACTTCCAGACGCGCCGGCTTGCCATCACGGGCACACACCACGTGCGAAACACGTCGTCCTCGCAAGAGCCAATCCTGTTCCGGCAGCGGAATCGGCGCTAAGCGTTCCGCCTTTGGAAAGCTTGCTGCGAGTGCCGGCGCCAGCAGGATCTCGACTTCGTAGCCACGGTCGTCGCGTAGTTGAAAGCGGCGTTCTGTGTTCACCGTATAGGTCGGATTGCGCCGTCGCAGCAGCTCTCGCACCGTCGCCGGGCGCGGTGTTGCCAGTTGTGCGAGTATGGCTTCAATCGGATCCGCGCGATCGAAGGCGTCCGGCAACGGCCATGCCCCGGCATCCCTGCCGCCCGAGGCTACGAAGATGGAACCCGGTTCGGCGGCCCAGGCGATGTCAAAGTCCTCGGTTGATTCCACCGCGCTGGCGAAACGGCAGCCCGCCTCCAGCTCGTAGGCGGCAATGGCGTTGGTGCCGATCACCATCAAGCGCGTGCCGAGAAAGCCGAAAACGTCGGCGAGCCGCAGGATCGCCGCGGCTTCGCTGGCCAACAGGCCCAGGCCCAGGGCACGATAGACCGCCGCATCCTGCAGCAGTTCGGCGTACACGGATTGTTCTCGTGCGGCGGCTTCCGCGCGAATCGTGCGCTGCCGGGCATAGAGATCCTCCAGTTGAGGCGAGCGCGGGCCCTGGGAAATTCCGCCGCCGGTCTTCGAATCGGTGATCCGGTACAGGTACTTCTGGCCCGGCCCCGCCCATTTCAATGTGAAGTCAAACACCTCATGGCGGCGTGCGCAGGTCAGCCAGGCTTCGTAGCGCTGCCGCAAGTTGGCTACGGCGACCCGTTGTCGATCGTTGAATTGTCGCAGCTCGGACACGGTCAAGTTACCCTTAACTCGTATATTTTAAATATATTCGGGGTAATATATTTTATAACATAGCTTTACGTAACTATTTTCATGTGAATTACAGAATAACGTTCAATGTAACTGATTGATATATATGACTAGCCGTGTTTGACAGGTTGCGCCATTGTTGCGGGGTAGGGCGCTCGAATCAAGGGCGCCCTGGCCGCTCAAGCCATCCTTGTCAGGCAGCTGACCCAGTCGGCGAAATGCCGGCGGGGCGCTTTATGCGAATCGATCCATAGGCCGGTGCCAGCGCCTCGCCTCAGTCGTCCGAGTTATCGTCCAGTTCAGGAAACAAGACTGAGGTGAAGCCGAACTTCGCCATATCCCGAATCCGCATCGGATACAGGACGCCCCACAAATGGTCGCACTCATGCTGCACCACGCGCGCATGAAAGCCCTCCGCCTCGCGCTCGATCGGTGTACCGTATTGATCGAACCCGCTATAGCGGATGCGCAGGCTGCGCGCCACGCTGCCGCGCATGCCGGGCACCGACAGGCAGCCTTCCCAGGCCTCTTCGGTTTGCTCGTCTTGCGGCGTGATGACAGGATTGACCAGCACGGTCTTCGGCACGATCGGCGCATCGGGATAGCGCGGGTTGATGCGGTCGGAACCGAAGATCACCACCTGCAGGTTGACACCGATCTGCGGCGCGGCGATGCCGGCGCCGTTGGCTGCCTGCATGGTTTCCTCGAGGTCGAGGAGCAGCGCGTGCAGCTCGGGCGTGTCGAAGCGCTCCACCCTGCTTGACGCCTCCAGCAGGCTTGGCTCGCCCATTTTCAGGATTGGCCGGATCATTGGCTGAGAAACCCTTCGAGAATGCGTTGCACCTGCCCCATCGCTGCCTGCATGACCGCGCCCAGTTCTTCCAGCGGGATCGCCTGCGCGCTGGCGCCCTTGCCGGCCGCATGGTTGACCACCACCGACAGGCAGGCGTAGTCGAGCCCGAGTTCGCGCGCCAGCGCCGCTTCGGGCATGCCGGTCATGCCGACCAGGTCGCAACCGTCACGCTCCATGCGGCGGATTTCGGCGGCCGATTCCAGGCGCGGCCCCTGCGTGGCGCCGTAAACGCCACCGTCATGCACCGCCACGCCTGCGCGCTGCGCTGCGTCCAGGATGCGCAGCCGCAGGCTTATCGCATAGGGCCAAGTGAAATCAATGTGCGCCACCGCCGTGCCGATGCTCGATTCCGGCCCTTCAAAGAACGTATGCTGGCGCCCGTGGGTGTAGTCGATGATCTGGTCCGGCACCACCAACGCGCCGGGGCCGAAATCGTCACGGATGCCGCCCACCGTGGTCACCGCGAACACGCCGTCGACCCGCGCTTCGCGCAGCGCCCACAGGTTGGCACGATAGTTGATCTGATGCGGCGGAATGGTGTGGCCGTAGCCGTGGCGCGGCAGGAACACGACATCATGCCCACCCAAGCGCCCGAAGGTCAGCGCCCCCGACGGCTCGCCGAACGGCGTGCGCACCACCTCGCGCCGCGTCACCTCGAGGGTGGCCAGATTGGTCAGCCCGCTGCCGCCGAACACCGCGTACATCACATGCCTTTCACGGCGTGCACCGCCGGCAGGTTGCGCCACAGGCCCGAGACATCCATGCCATAGCCGAAGACATAGCGATCCGGCACGCTGATGCCGACGAAATCGGCGGCGATCGGTTTGGCCTTGGCAATGCGCTTCTCGCAGAACACCGCGCAATAGAAGCGCGCCGCACCCATCGCCAGCACGCGACGCCGGATCTCGGCCATGGTCTCGCCTTCATCCAGGATGTCGTCCAACACCAGCACGGTACGCCCTTCGACCTGGCGCGAAGGCTCGACTTTCCAGCGCAGTTCGCCACCGTGCGTCTTGTCGCCATAGCGCGTGACATGGATGTAGTCGAACTCCAGCGGAAAGCCCAGTTGCGTCAGCAGATGCCCGGCGAACACCGTGGCACCGCCCATCACGGCCAGAACAAGCGGACCGGCAGTGCCCACCGCGGCGGTGATTTCAGCGGCCATGCGCGTGGTGGCGGCGCTGCATTCGGCGGCGCTGACCAGGATGTCGGACTCGGCCAGGATGCTGGCCGCCTTGGCGCTATCCATGCGAGACCCCGATTCTCTTCAGGTAAGCGTCGAAATCGGCGCCGATCTCATGATGCTTGCGCCCAAGATCAACCACTGCCTTCATGTAGCCCAGCTTCGAGCCACAGTCGTAGCGCGTGCCGGCAAAGCGATGGGCGAACACCGGCTCTTCACGCAGCAGGGCGCTGATGGCATCGGTCAGCTGCAATTCGCCGCCGGCGCCCGGCGTCACCTGCTCGATCATTTCGAAGATGCGCGGCGACAGGATATAGCGCCCCACCACCGCCAGGGTCGAGGGCGCCACCTCCGGCGCGGGCTTCTCGACAATGCCGGTTACGCGCTCGGTGCGCTCGTCGACCGGCTGGGTGCTGACGATGCCGTACTGATGGGTTCGTTCGCGCAGCACATCCTCCACCCCCAGCACGCTGCCGTTATGGCGGTGCGCGCAATCGACCATCTGTTTGAGCGCACCGGGCTTGCCGTCGATCAGGTCGTCAGCCAGGATCACCGCGCACGGCTCGTCGCCGACGACGTCGCGCGCGCAGCCCACCGCATGCCCCAGCCCCAACGGTTCGGCCTGGCGAATGTAAACGCAGGAAATGCC
>JAYTDE010000537.1:0-3659 GCA_043736195.1 Burkholderiales bacterium
GCCCGGACATCAGCCGCTCCGCAAAACAAATATGCTAGCATTGAATGCATTGCTTTCGAACTTCTGCGACGAGGCACCGCTCCATGAGCACACTGACCATTCGAAACATCGAGTCCGCCATCAAGGACAAACTGCGCATGGCCGCGGCCGCGCACGGCCGCTCGATGGAAGAAGAGGTTCGCACCATTTTGCGTAACGCCTTGGCGCAGCCGGCGGCGCCCGGCGGCCTGGGCAGCCGTATTCATGCGCGTTTTGCCGCTTTGGGTGGTGTGGATCTTGACTTGCCCGCGCGCACCGAAGCTGCTCGTGCCGCGATATTTGAAGCCGGTGATGCTGCGTGATCATTCTGGACACCAACGTGGTGTCGGAAACCATGCGCCCGCGGCCCTCTGCGGAAGTGCTCGCCTGGCTGGACGCGCAGGCCGCGAACGAGCTGTGGCTGACATCCACAGTCGCTGCGGAGTTGATGTTTGGCGTCGCTCGCTTGCCTGATGGCGGACGCAAACAGCAGTTTGCGCGCAGCATGTCCTCCATGCTTGAACGCGACTTCGCCGGGCGGGTACTGCCGTTCGACCTGGCGGCAGCGTCGGTGCTCGCGGAACTGCTGGCGCGTCGCGAGCGCGCTGGCCAGTCGCTTTCGCTTGCCGACGCTCAAATAGCGGCTGTTTGTCTGGCGCACGGCGCGACGCTCGCCACGCGCAATCAAAAGCACTTCGCGGGGCTTGGGCTTAAGATCGTCAATCCATGGGGCGCCGCCGCGCCATCTGACACTTAGAGTCAGCAGCGCTTGCCACCTGCGCAAACGTCTCCAGATGATCGACCACCTGGCGGATGCCGATCTTCTCGCCGACCGCGTGCTTATGGCGCGGAGGCACCACCCTCGGATGTATATCGACCCGCGACGGTCTCCCTAAACCGTGGTGCCTTGCTGCAGCGGAAGACTCTCCAGATAGACCGAGTCCGGATCGAGGTCGATTCCACCGGGCCAACTCACCGTGCCATGATCCGCTTGCGCCAGTGCGAAGAACCCCGGCTCGCGCAAGCGCTCAAACACAGCGTAGGCAAGATACGGCCGCACACTCAGTTGCCTTTGCTCACCGTTGCCGAAACGCGGCAGCAGTACATGGTCTTCCTCGGGAGTAACAGCGACGACTCGCGGGTTCATGTTGTTTGCCCCTTCACTTCAAAGGATCGATTGAAAGGCCCGGTTGACCTTTGACGGCAAGTGACCAGTCGGCCATCAATTCGTCAAGATGGATTTCGATCCAGGCCTGTACCAGCCTCGTTTGTCGCCACGGCAGTTTTCCGTCGAGCACATCGCTGCTTTCGATTGCGAATACGGCTTCGTCGCCCGCATAGATCGCATGAATATGCGGCAGATTGTGCTGGCGAGTAGCCAGCCAGTAGAGGTAGATCAGTACGCCGTAGAAAGAGCTGATGCGCGGCATGGTTAGGTTACGCGCAGTCGAGGAAATGATTGTCGCATCAGTGCAGCGGGACCGATAGCGCGGCAGTGGTGCTCGAAAGGAACGATGTACATCGGAGCGCCACGATGAAAGCGCGGTGGATCCGGCCTGGCTTGAACCATGGCTGGCAATTCAATCCCCTGGCGTTGACGCCGACGTTCAAGTAGCGACAGTTTATCCGGCGCATGGCGCGACGCTCGCCACGCGCAATCAGAAGCACTACGCCGGGCTTGGGCTGGCGATCGTCAATCCATGGGGCGCCGCCGCGCCGCCGGGCGCATAGAGTAGGCAACGCTCAGCGCGCCGCGCCCGCCACCTGGGCGAACGCCACCACATGATCGACTTCCAGCCGGATACCGATCTTCTCGCCCACCGCGTGGTTGTGGTGCGAGGGCACCAGCGCCAGCACCTCGCGGCCCGAGGGCAGTCGCAGCGTGTAGAGGAACTCGGCGCCGCGAAACGCCTTGCGCAGCACTTCCGCCTGCAAGGGCGAGGCGTCGTCGTGGATCACATCGTCCGGGCGCAGCAGCACGTCGACCGCGCAGCCCTTGCCGCAGGCATCGCAGCCCTGGTGGCAGGGCAGCGGGATGTCGCCTGCGAGCTCGCCGAATTCGATCTGCACCTGGTCTCCGGCCAGCACCTTGCCTTGGACAAACACACCTTGCCCGATGAAGTCGGCGACAAAGCGGTTGGCCGGGCGGTGATACAGGTTGTAGGCGGCGTCCCATTGTTCGATCACGCCCTGGTTCATCAGGCCGATCACGTCGGCGATCGCGAAGGCTTCGTGCTGGTCGTGGGTGACCAGGATCGCGGTGGTGTTGGCGGCCTTGAGAATTTCGCGCAGTTCCAGGCTCAGGCGCTCGCGCAGTTCGGTATCGAGATTGGAGAACGGCTCGTCCAACAGCAGCAACTCGGGGCGCGGTGCGAGTGCGCGCGCCAGGGCGACGCGCTGCTGCTGGCCGCCGGAGAGTTCATGCGGAAACTTGTTCGCGCTGGTGTCCAGGCCGGTAAGCGCAAGCAATTCGGCGACGCGTGCGCTGCGGTTCGCACTCTTGAGGCCGAAGCCGATGTTGGCGGCCACGCTTAAGTGCGGAAACAGCGCGTAGTCCTGGAACACCATGCCGATTTGGCGCTGCTCCGGCGGCAGGGTCAGCCCCAGGCGGCTGATCACGCGCCCTTCAAGGCGTATTTCGCCCGCCAGCAGCGGCTCGAAACCGGCAACTGCGCGCAAGGCTGTGGTCTTGCCACAGCCACTGGGACCCAACAGGCAACCGATCTGCCCGCGCTCAAGGCTGAACGAGACATCGCGCACGGCGTCAATGGCGGCGTAGGCGACGCGCACGCCGGACAGTTCGAGTAGCGGTGGGGTTGCTGCCATCATCGTGTCCTGAAAGTGGATACCCGGACCAAGGTGCCTGATTGCCGTGATTAGTTGCCGTTGGCGATGCACGCAATCGCACAAGTACCGTACCCGTCAGCGTCCTCTTGTTGATTATAATTCGCATTTGCGTCTAAAGCATTATGGGCAGTTCAGGTTGCCTTGGCTGATCGCCGGTTCCAGTTGCGCCCACCGGGCCCCGCGCCCAATCCCGTGCCCATGGTCGACGCAACTCCCACCCGCATGACCTCCAGCCGATTTCTGCATCTGCTTGCCGCCACAGCCGCGCTGTTGATCCTGTTGCCCCTGCTGGCGGTCGTGTTGCTGGCGATCGGTGGCAGCGCAACCGATACACCCGCAGGCGCATGGACCCATCTCGTCGAGACCGGCCTTGCGACCTACACCCTCAATTCCCTGGGCCTGGTCTTGATGGTCGGGATTGGGGTGATCGCGGTAGGCGTGGGCGCCGCCTGGCTCACGGCGCTGTGCGAGTTTCCCGGCCGCCAGTGGCTGCAGGCCGCGCTGGTGCTGCCGCTGGCGCTGCCGGGCTATGTGATCGCCTACGCGTACACCGATTTCCTGCAATTCGCGGGGCCCGTGCAAAGCGGCTTGCGCGATCTGGTCGGGGTCGATGGCGCCGGCTGGAAGGCCGCCGGCTACTGGTTTCCCCAAGTGCGCACGCTGCCCGGCGCCGCACTGATGTTCGTGCTGGTGCTCTACCCCTATGTTTATTTGCCGGCACGCGCGGCGTTTGCCGCCGGCGGTGCCAACCTGACCGAGGCGGCGCGCAGCCTGGGCCTGGGCCCGTGGGCGGC
>JAYTDE010000538.1:0-3272 GCA_043736195.1 Burkholderiales bacterium
TGGCTTTCCTACTTGTTCATGAAGTCGGGGCTGGCCAGCATCAGGCCGGGCCGCAGGGGTGCGGGTTCCTGGGCGATGCGGCTCTTGGTGGCCGGGCTCAGGAAGGCGTTGAGGAACAGCGGTTCGGCGGATTGCCGGCCGAGCGCGATGGCGAAGTCGGCACGCCGGGTGAGTGCTTCCGGTGCCAGCCAGGTGGCGGCATCGGTCTTGTAGCCATCCGGGGTTTGCCAGCCGTGCACGGGCTGGCCGGCATTGGCCAGGAAGCCCAGCGCCTGGGCGAACTCGCGCCGGCCTTGCGCGCCGCCTGTGGCCACCAGAGCAGAGCAGGCAAAGTCGAGCGGGGTCTTGAAGAGGGTCTGGTCGGCTTGCCAGAACTCGGGCGCTTCGATCAGGCTCTTCAACACCAACCGCATGTCGCCCTGCGAGGCGGAAAAACTGCGCGTCAATTTGTCTACCAGCGCTGCGCCCGGTTGGTCGGATACAAAGAATGTGGCCAGGCGCGTGGCGATGCGGCGCGCGGTGGCCGGATGGCGCGCCAGCATGCGGATCGCTTCCTCGCCTTCGGTCATGCCATGGTTGCGGAAGGTCACGCCCAGCAGGCGCTTCTCGCCGCTGTCGTGCATGCGTTCGGCGAAGCGAAAGCCGGAGGGCAGGTTCGGCGCCACCGTCCAGCCGGTCAGGATGCGCGCCAGTTCGCGCACATCGGCCTGGGTATAACCGCCGTTGACTCCCAGGGTGTGCAGTTCCATCAGTTCGCGCGCGTAGTTTTCGTTCAAGCCGCGCGTGCGACCCAGGGGACCTGCGCTGCCCTCGGCCACGCTTAGTACCTGGTCCAGATAGAACAGCATGGCCGGATGGCGGGCGCTTGCCAGCAACAGGTCTTCGAATTTCCCTAAGGCGTTGGGGCGGATCGCGTTGAGCACATAGTGGCCGACGAAGGGCCGTACCGCGCCCTTGCCTGCGAACACGTTGAGATGGTTGAACCAGAATTCGGTCATGCGCGCAAGCAAGGGGTTCTCGAACGCCGGCGCGCTGCAGGCCGCGATGCGCCAGACCGCGGCCTCACGCGCGGCGTCGCGGCTGAACAAGTCGTTTTCCATGTTCGCGGCACTGCGCGGGCCGGCTTCCTTCTTCGGCCCCGGATCCTTGGCCGCCTTGCGCGCTTCGCGCTCTTCCCTGAAGGCCTCGAAGATCTGCTCCAGCGGCAGGTTGAAATGCGTCAGTTCGGCAGGCATCCGCGCCGGCTGGGCGCCGGCCTTGTGCGCGACTTCAATCTGCTGCAGGGCCCAGGCCCTGGGGCCGCCGCGTTGCGAGATCTCAGCCACCAGGGCTTCGGTGGGCCCATAGCCCAAGCGCGAACTGGCGCGCCAGACCGGGTCTGCCGACGCCTTGTCTTGCGCGTGCACTGGAAACACAAGGGCACAGGCCGCCAGCAGTGCGACGTGTTTGCGCGAGAACATCATGGGGAACTCCGAAAAGACGCAGCGTTCCCATGCTAACGTGGCGCACGCGGTCAAGGTTGGCGCGTTGGCAGCGAAAAAGCGTAAGGAAACATTTCAGGCAGAGACCCGCGTCGCACCGGATTGGGGCGCGTTCAAGCCGCTGCGTCAGGTATCAGGGACGTTGCGAGAAGGTCCGTTCGAACACGCCTTCGGCAATGCGGTTTTTCAGGATCTCGATCGAGCCGCCGGCGATCATCCAGCCGCGACAGCGCCGCATGCAGTACTCGACCAGCGACTCCTGGCTATAGCCCAGGCCACCCATTACCTGCATGGCTTCGCTGGCCACTTCGAACCCGGCCTGGTTGCAATAAGCTTTTGCAATCGCAGTATCCGATGGCGACGGAAAACCGCCGTCGGCGTTGCAGGCTGCGCGATACAGCAGCAGTTGCCCGGCATCGAGCTTCATTTTCATCTCGGCGAATTTCCATTGCAGCCCCTGGAATTCGCACAACAGGCGCCCGAACTGTTTGCGCTGCATCGCCCATTGGCGGGCTTCCTCGTAGGCGTAGCGGCCCAAGGCCAGGGAGCGCGAGGTGTTGCCGATACGCTCGACGTTGAAGCCGGCGATCTGCTTCTTGAAGCCGCCTTCTTTAAGCACCACCATCTCGGGCGGCACTGGCACATCGTCGAAATAAATCTGCGCCCATTCCTCGCCCGACATGAATGAGGAGCGCTGGCCGAAGCGCACGCCGGGTGCCTTGGTGTCGATCAGCACCGAGCCTAAGCCGCCCACACCGGGACCGAAGCGCACATAGACCAGCAGCACGTCGGCATACGGTGCATGGGTGGAAAACACCTTGGCGCCGTTGACCCGGTAGGCGCCGGCCTCACGCGGGTCGGGCGTGGCGCTGGTGGTCAGGTCGGTCACCGCCGAGCCGGCTTCGGGCTCGGTCATGCCCACCGAGATCACACCTTCGCCGGCCAGGATGCGGGTGAGATAGCGCTCCTTCTGCAGCGCCGTGCCGTACTCGGCGAACACGCGGATCGGCCCGAAACTGCCGGCCTGGATCACATCCGCACTGCGCGGGCACACCGAGGCCACCGCCTCGATGGCCAGCACCGCATCCATCAGGCTGCCGCCCTGGCCGCCATCCTTCTCGGCGATGGTGATGCCGAGCAGGCCATGGGAGGCCATCAGCCTGGCCACATTCCATGGATAGTCGACCGCGTGCGCGCGCTCGCGGGCGCCGGCGCGCAGGTTTTTTTCGGCGAAGCGCAGCACCGAGTCGCGGAAGGATTGTTGTTCTTCGCTGAGTCGAAAGTCCATGTTGTTTCCCGTTGTATTCAGTCGAAGCGGGCGCCGGATGCACGGATCACACGGCCCCACTTGTCAATCTCGGCGCGGATATAGGCGCGAAATTCTTCCGGTGTGCTGCCCACCGCCTCCGCGCCTTGCGCGGCGAACTTCTCGCGCACGTCCGCCAGCGCCAGCGCCTTGACCGTGTTCTCGTTGAGTCTGGCGATGATCTCCGCGGGCGTTTTCGCTGGCGCCAGCAGGCCGTTCCAGCTCGACACCTCGAAATCGGCCAGGCCGGCCTCGGCCATGGTCGGCACGCCCGGCAACTGCGCCATGCGCCTGCTGGCCGCCACCGCGATCACCTTGAGCTTGCCGCCCTGCAGGTGCGGGATGGCCGACAACGCGGTCTGGAAACTCATGTTGACCTGGCCACCCAACAGGTCGGTCATGGCCTGGGTGGCGCCTTTGTAGGGGATGTGCACGATGTCGATGCCGGCCCGCAGCTTGAGCAGCTCGCCGGCCAAGTGCGGGGA
>JAYTDE010000539.1:0-5446 GCA_043736195.1 Burkholderiales bacterium
TATCGAAAGCCAGCGCGCCATCGCTCTGCAGCGCGAGACCGATTTGCGACAGACGCGTCAGGCCACCGCTCAAGCCGCCGGCCACCGATGACAGGATGCCGCGCACCGATGCCTGCATGGCGCGCGCGGTGGCGTCGCCCTGCAATGCGCCGGCAGTGCGGTTGCCGGCGTCGTAGAAGGTCAACTGCCGCGAGGTGGTATTGAAGGCGTTGTAGGCCTTCACAAATCCGTCGAGCGCGCTCTTCATTGCATCCGCGTCCGCCGCCACCGTGACCGATACCGTGCTGCCGGTGTTGATTTTCGTCAGGTTGAGCGTGAGGCCGTCGATCGCGTCGCTCACGGTGTTGCTGGACTTGAGCACGCGCACCCCGTCGATATAGAGCAGGGCATCCTGCGCCGCCTGGTTCTGCGTAAGGTTCTTGCCGCTGCCGATCGCGGCGCTCGGGTTGTATGCCAGTTGCGACAGGCCCGAGCCGTTGGTGTCGGTGCCGTCGCCGTCAACGCTGGTGATCTTCAGGCTGTTGGCGGTGCCGCCGTGGATCGATGTGAGCGCCAGGCGAAAGCCGCTGCCGTCATTGATGATGCTCGCGCGCACGTCACCGGAGGCGTTGTTGATGGCGTCACGCACGCCGGCCAGGGTATTGTTGCTGGCATCGATGGTGATATCGAGCGTGGCCTTGTCGGGGTTGGCGGTAAAGGTATTGGGCCCGCTGGCATAGGTACCCGGCTGGATCTTGAGCGTTCCGGTGCCGATGACGCTGTCGGCGGCGGCGAACGCCGCGGAACTCAGCTTTTGCGACAGTGCCAGCGCCTGCACTTCAATACTGTAGGAACCGGCGGTGGCGCCCGCCGAGGCGCTCGCGCCCAGCACGGTGGCGTCGGACACGCGGGCGCTGGCGGCGCGGAAAGTGGCGGGAAGATCAAGCTTCCTGGCGGCATCACCCAAGCTGGAGAGTGCGCTTTGCATCTTGCCATAGGCGGAAATCTTCGCCTGAAAGCCACTCTGCGCCTTCTGGATCGCGGCCAGCGGCGCGCGCTCGGCCTGCATCAACTGCGAGACCAGCGTGTTGACGTCGATGTTGGTGCCCGATACAGCCGATACCATGATGTCGTGCGGCCCTGGCGCTTCAGACCTTGAGGTGAACCATCAGACCCTTGAGCGAATCCAGCGCCTTGCTCATCGAGAGCATTTCTTCCGAGGGCATTTGCCGCAGCACCTGTTGGGTTTCACTGTCGATCACGCGCACCACGATCTTGCCGCTGCTGTTGTCCTTTTCGAACTTCAGATTGGTGGCAACCGCCTGCATCGAGCGGTTGGCAGCTTCGATCGCGGCGTCGACCTGGGGCGCGCTGGGTTGCAAGGCCGGCGGCGTGACGGCCGCAGGCGCGGCCGGCGAACGCTCCGCCCTGCCGCTGGCTACGGATGCGACGGGCGCGCGCTCAGCGGAGGATTCGATTTTCATGACTTCCTTCCTGACTCAAACTGACAGTCGAATGAACTTGTGATGTTTCCTCAAGTTCATTCGACTGCCCGCTTTGAGGGCGGGACAGTGCGCGCTGCCCGGGAGGGGGACGGGCGGCGCGCGCTGCGCGGGTTTTACCGCAGCAGGGTCAGAACCTGGTTGGGCAACTGGTTGGCCTGGGCCAGCATCGCCGTTCCAGCTTGTTGCAGCACCTGGGCGCGCGACAGCGCCGCGGTTTCCGTCGCGTAATCGGCATCCATGATGCGGCTGCGCGATGCGGCATTGTTCTCGGCTGACACCTGCAACACGCCGATCGCCGACTCAAACCGGTTCTGCGCCGCACCGTAGGTGGCGCGCTCGGTGGTGATCAGGTCGATCGCGGTATCGAGCTGGCCAATCGAAGCGGTTGCCAGCGTGGCGGTGGTGATGCTGCCGGTGCTGACCGCTGTCATCGACGCGTTGTTGTCCAGGCGCGTGGTGGTGATCGCGATGGTGTCGTTGCTGGTGGTACCCGCCCCTACCTGGAAGGTCAGCGCGCCGGCATTGGCGCCCAGCATGTTGGTGCCGTTGAAAGTGGTACCGGCCAGGGTACGCGTGATCTCCGAGCCCAGCTGGTCGTATTCGGCGTCGAGGTTGGTGCGGTCCGAGGTGCTGTTGGTGGCGTTGGCCGACTGCACCGCCAGTTCGCGCATGCGCTGCAGCATGTCGGACACTTTGGAGAGCGCACCCTCCGCGGTTTGCGCCAGCGAGACAGCGTCGTTGGCGTTGCGGATCGCCACATTCATGCCCTTGATCTGGGAGTTGAAACGCTCGGCGATCGCCAGGCCTGCCGAGTCGTCCTTGGCGCTGTTGACGCGCAGGCCGGAAGACAGGCGCTGAACCGCCTGGCTCTGCGCCATTTGCGAGCTGGAAAGATTGCGCGAGGTGTTGAGCGCGGTTAAGTTGGTATTGATGCCTGCCATGATGATTCTCCTGTATCGGAAGTGGGGTTGCCCAAAGTTTCTTGCTTAAGCAGACCTAAATGGGTCGGAACTGCAGTTCATCTAGACCATCCGGGCTGGGTGACCCTTTAGGTCTGCAACTTCGGTTGTGAACCGGTGAAGATTCGGCCGCCGTTGAATCGCATATCGACCGGTGCGCAGCAAAACTTTAGTGATTTGCGAATTTCCACCCGCTTTGCGCCCGGCTTGATATCCGCAACTGCGGTGCCTGCCGAAACGCGGTCCGGCAAGCGCACCAGGCCCTATAACGGCGGCATGGCGAACAAGTTGAATCGAGCTCGCCAGGCCTGATACCGGCGTTGGGGTGTGCGCCTCCCAGCTACCGGTCACAGCTTTACTACTTCAAGAGCGACAACACGCTGTTGGGCAACTGATTGGCCTGCGCCAGCATCGCAGTGCCGGCTTGCTGCAGTATCTGCGCACGCGCCAGTGCGGCCGTTTCCGCCGCGTAATCGGCATCCATGATGCGGCTGCGCGCAGCGGTGTTGTTCTCGGCGGAAACCTGCAGCACGCTGATCGCGGATTCGAAACGGTTCTGCGCCGCACCGTAGGTGGCACGTTCGGTGGTGATCTGGTCGATCGCCTGGTCGATCGCGGTCATCGATCCGGTGGACAAGGCTGCGGTGGTGATGCTGCCGGCGGTCACTGCGGTGATGGTGCTGTTGTTGTCCAGGCGTGTGGTGATAATCGCGATCTGGTCGTTGGAGGTGGTGCCGGCACCGACCTGGAAGGTCAGGGTGCCGGCATTGGCGCCCAGAATATTCTGGCCGTTGAACTGGGTCCCGGCCAGGGTACGCGTGATCTCGGCGGAGATCTGCTGGTACTCCTGGTCGAGGTTGGCGCGATCCTGCACGCCATTGGTGGCGTTGGCCGATTGCACCGCGAGTTCACGCATGCGCTGCAGCATGTCTGACACCTTGGAGAGTGCGCCCTCGGCGGTTTGCGCCAGCGATACCGCGTCGTTGGCATTGCGGATCGCCACGTTCATGCCCTTGACCTGGGCACCCATGCGCTCGGCGATCGCCAGACCGGCGGCGTCATCCTTGGCACTGTTGACGCGCAGACCGGACGACAGCCGCTGCACCGCCATATTGAGTGAGGATTGCGAACTGGAAAGGTTGCGTTGCGTATTGAGCGACGCCAAGTTGGTGTTGATCATCGAAGCCATGCTTATCTCCTGAGTCGAAAATTGTGTTCGCCCAAAGCTCTTGTACGGGCAGACCTAAATGGTCGTACTGCGGTTCATCTGGACCTTCAAGGTTGGGCGACCCTTTAGGTCTGCTGCTTCGGTATGCGTCGAACCTTGATGCTGCATCGACGACGCTGCGCTGCAAGCTTTCAATACGGCATAGCACCGATCTTATGCATGGCGAGCGCAAACAAAGGCCTAAACAAATGCGCGGTCGTGCCGTTATTCAGGCGATGGGGCGGTCTCTGCGCCTTGGGCTTGCGCTACGCGCCTTAGGCGTCTTGCGCTGTGTGCCGCGGCATCCGCACTGCCCATAGGCACTCCGAACGAGTGCGGATAAGTTCTATGAGGGCGCGTGTATAGATGTGAAAATTCTTTTATAAACATATAGATGATGATGTCTCCCGAGCTTGTTTGTGAATTCATTTAACGCCCTGTAGGGCATCCACTTACAAGCCGGCCGATGCCCAATCCCAGGCCGCTGTCAGGCTTGCGCCGCACCGGCCCGCAGGGGTTCCAAGCCACACGCCAGGGTTCTGCGAATCGCACCGCGCTTAACCCCGGCTTCCCACGCGGAAGCGTTGCCGGCATCGCACCTGCGCCTCCCGCGACTTCCGAGGCAACGCGGGCGACAGCTTCGTACGCAGTTATGCGGTCTTCATCCAATTCAGAAAAATCACCCCGCGGCTGAAGATGGCGTCACTGCATCACGACCCTAAGTGACGCGTCTTTCAACCGAACCGGAGGGCAGAAAAATGAAAGTCGAAAACCTGTTGAACGAGATCCGTGAAGCGAATCTCTCCTATCTGATCTTAGCGCAGAACATGATCCGCGCCGACCGCGCCGAAGCCCTGGTGCGGCTGGGCCTGTCGGAAGAAGTGGCCCGCATCATCGACCAGCTCACCGCCGGTCAGTTGCTCAAGATCGCGGCTTCCAACATGTTGATGTGCCGATTCCGCTTCGATGACAGCCTGGTCTGGAATCTGCTCCTGTCGCACACGCGCGGCGCCGAGAACGCACAGGCCGCCGGCATGCATGCGGCGATCCTGATGACCGGCAACGCGATCGAAGCGGTGGTCTGATCATGAAAAAAGCCAAGACCGTATTGGGCGAGGCGCGCCAGATCGCGCTGGCTTCCGACCTGATTCACCTGGGCGCACGCCTGCAGGTGCTTGAGTCCGAAACCAGTCTGTCGCGCGAGCGCCTGCTCAAGCTGTACAAGGAGATCGTCGGCAAGTCGCCGCCCAAGGGGATGCTGCCGTTTTCGACCGACTGGTTCATGACCTGGCAGCCGAACATTCACTCCTCGCTCTACATCAATCTCTACCAGTCGCTCAATCGCAGTTCCGATCTGGATGAAATAGAAGTGGTGATCCACGCCTTTCGCATGTACCGCGAATACGTCGCGCGTCTGAAAATGCCGGAGGTGCTGTCGCTTACGCGCGCCTGGCGCCTGACCCGATTTTTCGATGCCGGCATGCTGACAACCACTGCTTGCGCCGAATGTGCCGGCAATTTCGTGATTCACACTTATGAGCTGACTGGTGGTTACGTTTGCGGCCTGTGCGACATGCCCTCGCGCGCCGGCAAGACCCGCGCCAATCGCATGGCCGCCTACGCGGATGCGGAAAACGATCCGGCCGAGGCGGCGCTCGCCTCCTAGGCGCGGCGTGCGTCGGGCATGGCGTCAGTCGCATGGCGCCACTGCCACATTCCGGCGGCTGCGCATGGATCAGGGCCGTGCTGCGAGAGTCAAGCGGCGCCATGTCGCGCGGACTCGACCCGGAACTTCC
>JAYTDE010000540.1:0-2874 GCA_043736195.1 Burkholderiales bacterium
GATGTCGCGGTGGACAACGTTTTGCCGGTGCGCGTATCCAAGTGCATCCGCCACGCGTGCCGCGATCGAAACCACTCGCGGAATCGGCAACAGCGTTTCTGGCTTGGTGAAGGGCACCAGATCCTTGCCCTTGAGCAGTTCCATGGCGATAAAGCACAGGTCATGCTCTTCGCCCGCGTCGTAGATGGTCACGATATGCGGATGATTGAGACGGCCTGCGGTCTCCGCCTCGCGGAAGAATCGCGCCTTGGCTTCGTCGAGTTCGTCGGCCTCGAACTCCTGTGAAAGTGCCATCGTCTTGATGGCCACCACGCGGCTGATCTTCGGGTCACGCCCGAGATAGACCACGCCCATCGCGCCTTTGCCGAGCTCCTTCTCAATTTGGTAACGCCCGAGCATGGGCTTTTCACCGGCGCCCGCGCCCTCCAGAATGCTGGCGTTGGAGCGGCCGGATGCTCCGCCCAGGATCACCGTTTCCGAGAGATTCTTGGCACGCACGATCTTCTGCTCGAGATCCTTGAACTTCGGATCATAGGTTGCCATGTGCTCGTAGACAGCCTGGGCCTTGTTGAACTGCCGCTTGCGCTCGAAATCCAGCGCCAGGTTGTACAGGTTGTCCATGACCGCACCATCAAACGGCACCTTGCGGAACTTGTCGAAAGCCATGTCCAGTTGACCTTGCCCCTGGAAGGCAAGACCCAGCATGCGGTTCGACTCCGCCGATTCAACGTCCGATTTCTGCTTGCCCGCTTCAGTGACGATGTAGCGCTTGGTCGTCAGCAGAAGGTGGCCGACCAGGAGCAGGGTTGCCGGCACCATCAACTGAATCCACATGCCCGCGGAGACCATCAAGGCGAAATGTGTCGCCAGCAAAGCGACCAGCACGCCCAAGGTGATCAAGGCTGCAGGCCGTGCCTTGAGTTTCGGCAGCAACGCGATCAAGTAGGCGGCGACCAGGATAAACACCAGCAGCTCGAGCCAGACCGCCCAGGTTGGCGTAACGAAAAAATGCTCCGAAAGAATTGAAGAGACGGTGTGCGCCGAAATTTCAACCGGGGTCAGCGACGACGACACTGGCGTCACAAAACTGGTGCCGACACCGGAGGCTGTCGCGCCAATCAGCACAATCTTGCCGGCATACCGCTCGGCGGCGTTGATCTTTCCCGAAATCACGTCATAGAACGAATCGATCTGGAAGGCACGCTTGTCGCCACGGTCCTTGTAGAAATACGTATACATGCGGGAGCTGCTGTCAGTGGTGATCGCCAGCTTGCCCAGCCGCAACTGCTCGCCCCATGTGACCTTGATATCGTCGACCCCGAGGTTGAGTGATTTCGCGGCAACCATCAGCGCGAACGAAGGCACGTAGCGATCGTAGTACTGCAGCAAGAGCGGCTCGGTGCGAATCGCGCCATCGGGATCCTGCGTCTGCGTCAAATGCCCGAGGCCGGCGGCCACCGAACCCAGGCTTTCGATCGGAAATTGCATCTGGCTGGTGGGGATGATGTCTGCGCCCTTTTTGTCAACCAGCGTGAATTGGGTCACATAAGACGGCAAATCCTTGTCCGGCTTGCCGCGCGGCTCGCCGACGGTCAGATCGGTGGACAGCAATACGTTCTTCGCCGCGGCGAAACTCCGGGCGAGCGCGCGATCAGTATTGAGCGCTGCGTCGGCCTCCTTGAGCAAAGTGCCGAACTGCGCGAAATCCGCCGATGCGGGACTTCCTTCCGTGCCGGGCACGGCGGGGCCACCTGGACTTGCCGGCGGCGCTACTTTGTTGTAAGCAGCCAACAGTTTATTGATGTAAACCAGCCCGGGATCCTGCTGTGGCTCGAAAAATTGAACGCTGTTGCCAATAACCCGAGCCTTGGCGCCCACCAGGATGTCAGTCATCTTGGCATGCACCTCGCGGCTCCATGGCCAACGTCCGATGTTCTTGATACTTTCGTTATCGATCGCGATCACCGCGATCTTGTCGTTCGGAGACTTGCTGGAGGCCGCTACACCCCAGTCGTACGCCTTGCGCTCCAGGCTGCGCAGCAACTCGCTGCCATACGGGTAAGCGGCGATGAAAAAGGCAAACACGATGACTAACCCGAAGAACCAGTCGGTCTTCCAAAAACCACCTTTGAGCTTGGCCATTCGCACTCCCCAGTCGCCGCAGTCGCTCTCTTTGAGCCCGGCGCAATCCCGCCATCAAGCCGGGAGCGAGCCAACGCGGCGCATTCTCGGCAACCCGCCGGCGTTCCCCAAACCTTGCAGCCAACAGCAGCCGAAAGCCACACTGATTCTACGTCAAAAGCCCCTCAGGACGCGGAAATTCGCAAGATAAACAGCATGATGATACGCATTCTTGCAGTTCTATATCAAGAGAGTCAACTTTTGCATCACCCGGATTGCCAAACCCGCAGTCGCGACCTGCCCGGGGCCGACTTGTACGAGGCAGGCGAATCGCGTCTGCGGCTATCCGGCTTTCGCCGCGTGCCTCTTCTTCCCGGCTTGGGCTGCCAACCATTTGCCGATCACCACGACAAATATCGCGCAACCCGCCTTCAGGCCATATGCCAAGAGGACATTATTCTCGAACACCGATTTCAAGGCCACGTCATGCGAAATCGCGTCCCCCGCGACCCAGCCGATCAATGCCGCGCCGAGCGTGATGATCACCGGGAAGCGCTCCATCAGCTTGATCATCAGGGTGCTGCCGAACACCACCAGTGGAATGCTGATCGCCAAACCCAGCACCAGAAGCGTCAAGTCCCCCTTGGCGGCCAGAGCCACCGCGATCACGTTATCCAGGCTCATCACCAGATCGGCGATCAGGATCGTGCGCACAGCCGCCGACAGGCTGCCGTATTGCTTGGTCTCGCCCTC
>JAYTDE010000541.1:0-3057 GCA_043736195.1 Burkholderiales bacterium
GTACTCCTACCCGGCAATCGGCGCTTCCGGCAGCGATCGCTCGGCGCTGGCACGACCGCTCGAAGATACCTTGTTCTTCGCCGGCGAGGCCACCCACCGTGACGATCCGGCCAGTGTGCACGGTGCGTGGTGGTCAGGCCTGCGCGCGGCCCGGCAAATCCTGCGCGAAGCCTGAAACGGCGCAATCGACATGTCGGCATGGCGCCGACGGCGCGCCAACCACAGTCAGTGCGGCACAACGCGTAACGCCGCGGCCGCCGCAGCATTGGCCACCATCAGATCGGACGGTTCTCGTCCTTGTCCGCCGCTTGCCGCTGCGGCGCCAGATACAAGGCGCTCACCAGCGGCCACAACAGAGTCGCCACCGCGCTCGAGCTGAAATACAGCAATCCGGGAAAAGGTGCGCCCATGATCAGGCGAATCGCGACCACCACCAGTTGCGCGGCCAGGAGCAGCGGCAACACATGCACGACTTCGCCGGCCATGCCGAAAAAGCGTACCCGCCGATGCACCGTGATCGCCGCGTACGACAGGATCGAATATGCCAGCGCATGTTCGCCCAGGAGGCTGGCGTTGTTGACATCCATGACCAGCCCGAGAAGCCAGGCCACGGTAAGTCCTACCCGCCGCGGCTGATGGATACTCCAGAACACCAGCGTCAGCGCGACCCAGTCGGGCACCGCCAGCGCCCATCCGGCGCGTGGCAGCGGCAGCAGATTGAGCATCAGCGACAGAACCAGGGTGAAGCCGATAAACCACGGGTTTACCGGCAGCAGGATGTATTGACGCGGCTGGCTGGGTGCTGGCATACGAACTACTTATTGGCCGGCGCAGTGGCCGGGGTAGCGACAGCAGCCGGTGCGGCCGGCGTGGCTGGCACAGCCGGGCTCGCCGCGGCCGCGGACGGGGTCCTGGCATTGGCCGCAGCGGCTTCTTTCTCGGCGATTTCGGCACGCATCTTCTTGCGCTTGACCCTGACCGGCTTGTCCTCAGCCTCGGTTGGCAGAGTGGGCAACACAATTTTTTCGCCGGTCAGGACCAGCACCTGCCCAAAGCGGTCAACGCCGGCGGCGGGCTTGCAAGAGATTTTCGCGAACGCATAACCGGCTTCGCGCTCGATGCGCAATACGGTGGCCACCGGCAGCCCGGGCAGATAGGTGCCGTCAATACCGGAGGTCACCAACGCGTCCCCTTGCCGCACGTCGGCGTTGGTCGCCAGAAATCGCAGTTCCATAGTGCCGCCGTCGACCCCGGCCGGCGTACCGTAGGCAATCGCGCGCAGGCCGTTGCGCACCACTTGCACCGGAATCGCCTGGTCGCGATCAGTCAACAACGAAACCTCGGATATGGCCGGAAAAGCGCGCGTCACCTGGCCGATCACGCCGGTGGCGTCGATCACCACCTGACCAGCCTTGATGTTGGCCAGCATGCCCTTGTCGATCACCACCTTGCGAGTGAACGGATCGCGCGCGTCGTACAACATTTCGGCCGCCACCGCGACCACCGGAAGACGCTCGCGCATCGCCATCAGGCTGCGCAGATTGGCATTTTCCGCCTCGAGTTGCGCGCTGCGCATCAGGGTCCTGGCGGCACTGAGCTTTTCGCGCTCGAGCTTGTCGTTTTCCGACAGCAGTGTCTGCTGCCGCCCCAGGTAGCCCGAAAGGTTGGACGCGACATCCCCCGGGGCACGCGCGGCCACCTGCAGCGGATAGAGCACCATGGCGACGCCAAAGCGCACCTGTTCGAGCAACTTGAAGCGCGCGTCCAACACCAGCAAGGCGATCGACAGCAAGGCGAAGGAGGCCAGTCGCGCAAGCGCGGAAGGCCCCTGCTTGAAAAACGGCGGCGGCGCGTAGTCCATCAGGCTGGCAACCCGACGCCCGGGGCGCTACCTGGGAGCGGTTGAAGCGCCAAGCGCGGTTCGCTGCCCGCAGGGTGCAGACTGGTGCGTCTCGTGCGTACGCTGCGAAACGGACTCACCCCGATGGATACAGGTTCCCACCCTGGCCGGCCCCATCAATCATTGGTGAAAATCGAACCAAGCTTTTCCATGCGCTCGAGCGCGATGCCGGAACCACGTACCACGCAGGTAAGCGGGTCTTCAGCGACGATCACCGGCAGGCCTGTTTCTTCCATCAACAGACGATCGAGATCGCGCAGCAAAGCGCCTCCCCCGGTCAACACCATGCCCTTCTCGGCGATGTCGGCACCCAGTTCGGGCGGCGTTTGTTCCAGTGCAGACTTGACCGCCGATACGATGGAATTCAGCGGATCGGTCAGCGCCTCTAAAATCTCGTTGGACGAGATGGTGAAGGAACGCGGAATACCTTCGGCCAGATTGCGGCCTTTGACTTCCATTTCCTTGACTTCCGAACCTGGAAACGCCGAACCAATCTTCTTCTTGATCGATTCCGCTGTGGTCTCGCCGATCAACATGCCGTAATTGCGGCGAATGTAATTGATGATGGCCTCATCGAACTTGTCGCCGCCGACCCGCACACTGCCCGCGTACACCATGCCGCCCAGTGAAATCACGCCGACTTCGGTGGTACCGCCACCGATATCGACCACCATCGATCCAGTGGCTTCCGACACCGGCAGTTCGGCGCCGATCGCCGCCGCCATCGGCTCCTCGATCAAGTAAACCTGGGAGGCACCAGCCCCCAGGGCCGACTCGCGGATCGCGCGGCGCTCGACCTGGGTCGAGCCGCACGGCACGCAAATGATGATGCGCGGCGACGGCGACAGCAGGCGCGATTCATGCACCCGCTTGATGAATTGCTTGAGCATCTGCTCGGTGACGGTGAAGTCGGCGATCACACCGTCTTTCATCGGCCGAATCGCGGTGATGTTGCCCGGCGTCTTGCCGAGCATCAGCTTGGCTTCCTTGCCGACCGCCTGGATCGTCCTCTTGCCGTTCGGGCCGCCTTCCTGGCGGATCGCGACCACCGAAGGTTCATCCAGGACGATGCCTTTGCCGCGTACGTAGATGAGCGTATTGGCGGTGCCAAGATCGATGGCCAGATCGTTCGAGAAGTAACTGCGCAAAAAACCGAA
>JAYTDE010000542.1:0-4204 GCA_043736195.1 Burkholderiales bacterium
ACGCTGCCCATCAGGTCGGCCGAGCCGCCGATCAGTTCCGGCAAGCTCGGCGCGATGGCGGCGATAGCGCCCTGCGAAGCCTTGCGGGTGGCGACCGTCTCGGCCTTGGTATTGGCGCCATCGATCAGTGCGGCAACCGTCGCCTGCCAGTTGGCGGGCAGGTCGCCTGCCATGCGCCGCAGGAACTCGGTGGCCAGGTCCGGATGCGCCCTGGCATAGACGGCGAACTTCTCATCCCAGCCCTTTTCCAGCAGGCCGCCGCACTCGCGCGCATTCCAGCCGGCATAGACCTCGGGCGGAATCACGAAGGGTTCATGGGTCCAGCCGAGCGCAACCCGGGTAGCGGCGATTTCTTCCTTGCCGAGCGCCTCGCCGTGCGCCTTGGCGGTGCCGGCGCGGGTCGGCGCGCCACGGCCGATGACAGTCTTGCAGCAGATCAGGGTCGGGCGCCGGGTCTCCGCCTTGGCGGCCTCGATGGCGCCATCGACCGCTTCCACATCGTGCCCATCGACATTCGCAAGCACATGCCAGCCGTAGGCTTCGAAACGCTTCGGCGTATCGTCGGTAAACCAGCCGACGGTCTTGCCGTCGATCGAAATGCCGTTGTCATCGTAGAGGGCGATCAACTTGGACAAGCCCAGAGTGCCGGCCAGCGACGAGGCTTCGTGTGAAATGCCTTCCATCAGGCAGCCATCACCCAGGAACACATAGGTATGATGGTCGACGATGGTGTGGCCGGGCCGGTTGAAGGCGGTCGCCATCAATTCCTCGGCCAATGCCATGCCGACCGCGTTGGCCAAGCCCTGCCCGAGCGGGCCGGTGGTGGTCTCGACGCCGCGCGTCATGCCGTATTCGGGATGGCCGGGGGTCTTGGAATGTAGCTGGCGGAATTTCTTCAGCTCCTCGACAGGCAGGTCGTAACCGGTCAGGTGCAGCAAGGCGTACAGCAGCATCGAGCCATGGCCGTTGGACACCACGAAGCGGTCGCGGTCGGCCCAGCGCGGGTTGGCCGGGTTATGGCGCAAATGGCGGTTCCACAAGGCCACCGCGATATCGGCCATGCCCATCGGCATGCCCGGATGACCGGAATTGGCCTGCTGGACGGCGTCCATGGCAAGGGCGCGGATGGCATTTGCCAACGTGGCGGGTGAGGCGTGGGCAGTCATCGATCAGGCTTGAAAGGGAAGGTGGAGCCAGTGCAACCGGGACTCCGCGCCCCTCCCCGCGCGATGCTTGCGGCCGGCGGAGTCATGGCAGGCGGAGAACTTATAATTATACGCGGTCAGGCCATGGCTCCTGGCTCGATTGCAGTCGGATTGACATAGCGCAAAGCGCGCTTCCACCTACCCCGTCGCGGAGTCGCCCCCTCTTCCATGCAGGGCCTGCACCTGACCGCCGACCTGTTCGATTGCCGCTGCGCGCCTGAGCGCCTGACTGACGTGGCAAGCCTGCGCCAACACTGCCTGCAGGCGGTACGGAGCGCCGGGCTGACACCGGTAGGCGAGCTGTTTCATACCTTTCCCGGGAGCGCCGGCATCACCGCCGTGGTGCTGCTGGCCGAATCGCACTTGGCGGTACATACCTGGCCGGAAAAGATGGGCGCCACCCTCGATATCTACGTATGCAACTTCGGCACCGACAATTCGGCCAAGGCGCACGCCCTGCGCGATGACCTGCTCAGCTTCTTCGATCCGGCACGCAGCCGGTTACAAGGTGTTGCGCGCGGGGAAGATCGATGATTCCGCGCCTGTTTTGCCCAGGCGAGATCGCTGCCGGCCAAACCCTGAGCCTGCCCGACAAACCCGCCCATCACGCGCGCGATGTGCTGCGCCTTGCCGTCGGCGACGAAGTCAACCTGCTCAACGGCCTCGGCGGCGAATTTCGCGCCCGCCTCGCAAGCGTGACCAAAAAACAGGTCACGGTCGACATCCTCGAATTCCATCGACGCGAGGCCGAAGCACCCTACCCCGTGACCATCGCGCAATGCCTGGCCGGCGGCGACAAGATGGACTGGGTGGTCGAAAAATCGGTCGAACTGGGCGCAACCACGATCCAGCCGCTGGCGGCGGCACGCGCGGTGCTGCGCCTGAACCCCGAGCGCGCCGCCAAGCGCCTGCAGCACTGGCGCGCCATCGCCCAATCCGCCTGCGAGCAGTGCGGCCGCAACCGCATTCCGGCGATCGCACCGCTGGCGCTAATCGACCACTGGCTGGCTTTGATGCGCACACAAGCGGGCCTGAAACTGATGCTCTCACCAGTGCATGCCACCACCTTTTCCAGCCTGCCCAGGCCCGCGCCCGGCACACCGATCACCCTGTTGATCGGCCCCGAAGCCGGCTTGTCCGATGCCGAGGAAGCACATGCAGAAGCCGCCGGCTTCGCCCCGATTCTGCTGGGGCCGCGCGTGATGCGCACCGAGACCGCGGCGCTGGCGGCGCTGGCGGCGATTCATGCGCGCTGGGGGGATTTTTGAATGCCTTGGGTGCCGGGCCGGGGGTTTCATTTTCCATACAAACACGGCAGCACTCTCCGGTTGATCAAGCTGGCGGCTATTTGCTGACTCGCCTGCGGGTCGCACCAGCGGCCAGCGAACCCAGACCAGGAAGATCCAGGCTGCCAGGCTCCACAACAGAACTGGTGTTTGGCGAAACGCCAAATTCGTCAACGCAGGGGCCGTCGAAACACGTGCTGTCGATGCCGTTGTTGCAGGCCGACGCACGCCATTCGATCGCAACGTGTCGGGTTGACATGCCGGGCGCGACGCCACTGAAAACGAGGTTCCAGGAGCAGCGCTTTGCCATCGCCAGGAAACGTCGCGATCCGATCGCGGTGCGCGCAACGAAGGGATTGGCGTCAGGCACCACCAGGCGCGGAACGCGGGATGCCGGGTCACCCGAGGGTAACTCCGTCGCCTGCTCTTGCTTACAGTTGCAGCGACTTTGACACATAATATGTGCGCAAATAGTCCATGAGGTCAATATGAACATCACCCTCTCCATAGATGAACGCATCGCCGAACAAGCCAGAAAGGCCGCCTTGGCGATGGGCAAGAGCTTGAACCAGGCGGTGCGCGACTACCTGGAACAATTGGCCGGCGGCCAGCATCTCGATGCGCAATTGCAGGCTTTCGAGCAGTCTGCGCTCCACACACCGGGGCGCCTGGACGGCTGGAAATTCGACCGCGAAGAAGCCAATCGCCGTGCGTAGCCTGCTCGACACCAACGTCCTGGTCTATGCCGATGCGGCGGACGATGCTGTCAGGCAAAGGCGTGCCATTGACCTGATCACGACGCTGCGTGCGGCCAGCGCCGCCGTGCTTTCCACCCAGGTGCTGCAGGAGTACGTCAACGTTGCCCTGCGCAAGTTGCGCCTTCCGCATGCGCTGGTTCGCGAGCGCCTGAACTTCTATCGGCGCTTCGAACTCGTGCCAACCTCACCGGACTTGATCGCCGGCGCAGTCGATCTGCACCTGCTGCACGGCCTTTCGTTTTATGACGCATTGATCGTACAAGCAGCCGCTACCAGCGGCTGCCAGCAGGTGCTTACCGAAGACATGCAGCATGGCGCCACCATCTCCGGCGTTCGGATCGAGAACCCGTTCAAGGATTCGTAACGCGCAGCCGGCAAGTGGAGTGGATGGCTCGCAAGCTCAAGGCACGATGCGCCCTGATGGAGGTGCTGCGGCGCGCCGCGCAATTGCAGGACCGCACGCTCACCGATTTCGTGGTTGGTGCGGCGCAGGAGGCGGCGCGCAAGGTCATCGCCGAGGCCAACGTGGTGCGGCTGTCGCTGGGTGACCAGGAGCGCTTCGCCGCAGCAGTGATCGATCCGCCCAAGCCCAACGCAGCGCTCAAGCGCGCCTTCGCGCGGCGGCGCAAATTGCTCTTGTGACGGCGGCCTTCAGCGTCGAAGCGCTGGAGAAAAAGCACGCACGTGACAGTTTTTCCTGCGGAGTCGCCGCGCTGGACCGTTATTTCCGGGAGCAGGTGACGCAGGACATGCGGCGCAGGGTCGCCACGTGCTTTGTCGCCGTTGATCACGCGTCGCAGCGCGTGGCGGGTTACTACACGCTCGCTGCGGCCAGCGTCGCACTCGAAGACCTGCCCGAAGCGCTGCGCAAGAAGCTGCCGCGTTATCCCACCGTGCCTGCGGTGCGCATGGGACGGCTGGCGGTGGCGCGCGGCATGGACGGGCGCGGGCTGGG
>JAYTDE010000543.1:0-3697 GCA_043736195.1 Burkholderiales bacterium
ACGTCCTTGCCGGTGACCGGATGTGGCTTGATGCCGCGGCCGTCCCAGCGCATCACCGGCTGGCCGGCTTTGTCGGTCAGGGGTTCAGCCGCGTCATAAGCCAGCACCGCATCGCGATGCTCGATATTGCGGAAGTCTTTCAACACCGGTTCGGGCGGCATGCTGCGGCGGGTGCGGAAATGCCATTGCAGGTAACCAATCCACAGCACCAGCTCGGCGATCGCGGCGGCGCGCGGGTTGAGTTCCAGGCCCATGAACTGGTGTGGGTCGACCGACAGGCCCTCGCCTTCGAGCATGGCCTGGCCTTCACCCAGATCGGCCAGCTGGTTCAGCACCTCGCCCTCCAGGCGCTTCATGTGCTCCAGGGTCACATAAAGAAAATTGCCGCTGCCGCAGGCCGGATCGAGCACCCGCACTTCGCACAGGCGTTTCTGGAAGGCGCGTACCGCTACCACCGCGTCCTTGAGCTTGCCTTCCTCGGTGAGCAGCAGCACGGCGGCCTGCGCGTCCATCCATTCGGCGCGCAGCGGCTCGATCACGGTCGGCAGCACCAGGCGCTCGACATAGGCACGCGGGGTGTAGTGCGCGCCCAGCGAATGGCGCTCTTCCGGGTTCAGCGCACGTTCCAGCAGGGTGCCGAAGATGGCCGGCTCGACCTCGCGCCAGTCGGCCTTGGCGGCTTCGAGCAGCTTGTCGATCTGGTCGCGGTTGAGTTCGATCGCCTCGGGCGTTTTGAACAGCTTGCCGTTGAAGCGCAGCACGTCGTGCGCCAGGGCCGCGCAAAAACCGCCGCGGTCCATGTCCTGCCACAGGGCGTGGGTCATGCGCATCAGGGTCTTGGCGTCGTCGCGGTGCTTGTCCAGCAATTCGACGAAGGCGCGCTTGGGCAAGAGGCCCACGTCCTCGGCGAACATGGAAAACAGGCACCGGGTAAGAAAGCCGGCAACTTTCTGTGCGTCATGGCCGGCCGCCTCCAGCGATTTCGCGACCTCGGCCAGATGCTTCGCCACTTCGCGTGTGACGCGCGCCGAGGCGCGGGTGGGGTCGAGTGCCAGCGGATCGCGTCAGATCTGTGCCAGGCGCTCACGCACCTCCGGCTTGGCCAAATCATCCAGCAGGATGCGCTGGGTGCGCGGATCCGGAAACGGGGTGTAGGTGGCGCCGGTGCGCGAAAACTCGGCATACAGCTCGATGGCGCGGCCCACATCGACCACGATCACGAACGGTGGCCGCCCCTCCTCCGCTGGCAAGGCGCGCGCGTATTGCTCGGCCTGTCCGCGGGCACGCAGCATCGCACTATCGAAAGTTTTGGAGAGGGTCGAAGGCGCGGCCTTGATCTTCTTGGCTTCCAGCACGAAGGCGCCGCGCTTGAAACAGTCGATGAAGCCCGCCGATTCGCCACCGTCGCCATGCGCGAACTGCACGCGTCGCTCGAACACATCAGCGTTATCGCGCGTGTCTTCGCGCGCCGGCTCGGGTTGTTCGACCCCGATCAGGTCGCACAGACCGGTGATGAACAATTGGCAATTGGCCCGCTCGGAGCCGGATGCCTTGCTCCATTTGGCGACGAACTGGGCAGGTGTGAGAATGGCGGGCATGAGCGCATGTTAGCAAGGCATAGCTGGATGCGCCTTGATGTGGGAATTGTGGTTCAGGTCGTATGGCCGGCTGGATTTGGGCGCCGTCGCCCGAGTTTCGCCTCTATACTGCGCGCCCGCTTCATTGGTTCGCGTTAGCCCCATGCTCGCCACGGCATCTCTGAACAAGGACTTTGCATCGCTCAATTGGATTCGCGCGGCAGCGACGGTCGGCTGCGCGCTGGTGATTGGCCTGACGGCGCTCTATTCCTGGCAAGACTACCGCGAGACCATAGCGCGCGGCAAGGAACGGGCGCTGCTCCTGGCGACCGTGCTGGAAGCCTATTCGATCCGCACACTGCATGAAACGGAAGTCGCGATGGCCAGTTTGGCCGAGTTCCATGCCGGTGGCAAAACCGCAGATAGCGCACTGAGCAGGTTCGCCGCGCTTCAGCAAGAACGCTTTCCGTTCATTGCGGCACTGCATCTGCTTGACGCGGCGGGTAACTCGATCGGCGGCAGCGAGATTGCCGCAAGCCAAGCTTTGTTGGCATGGACGCGCGCCCCGCATCCGGAGTCCGACCGACTCACAATCGGCGATCCGCTGGTTGCCACGTCCGGTGTGCCGCGCCTGATTCCGCTGCTGGCGCGGATGCCCGTCGTGAACGGTACGCCCTCGATCCGTGTAGCAGCCGCGATTCGCTCGGAGTTTCTGGTAGCCATGCACAGCAGTTTGGGTTTGAGCCCGGACACGCTTTCGGTCTTGCTGAACGGCAAAGGCATCGTCCTGGCGCGCGCGCCTTACATCGAAAGTGCGATCGGGCGCGATATCTCCGGCTCCGAACTGTATCGATCCGCCTCGCGCGAACAAAAGACCGGCTTCCCCCGCGGCGTCTCACCAGCCGACGGGATCGACCGCCTGATGGCGTTCAGCCGCACGACCGCATATCCGGTAAGTGCGAGCAGCGGCTTCGATCACGCGCGTGTGCTCCTGCCATGGCGCATCCGCGCCAGCCGCGATCTCGTGCTGGCGGTCGTTTTGCTGGGGTCGATCGCCCTCCTCAGCCGTATCGCCTTGACGCGCGGCCGCGCCGAGGCAACCGCGCGCCTTGCATTGCGTGATAGCGAGGAACATCATCGGACCGCGCTGGCTACGCTGGCCGAGGGGGTTGTCACCCAGTCTCCGGACGGCGCCATCCGAAGCTGGAACGATGTCGCGTTGCGCATTCTCGACTTGAGCGCGGATCAACTGCGCGGACGCGCATCGCTGGACCCGCGCTGGCGCGCCGTACGGGAGGATGGCAGCGACTTTCCCGGAACTGAACACCCCGCCATGCGAGCGCTCGCAACCGGTCAACCGCAACTCGGCATCGCGATGGGCCTCGATACCAGCGGCGCGGCGCGGCGCTGGGTCGAGATCAACTCCGTGCCAACGCGATCCGGCGGGACGATCGACGGGGTGGTTACTTCGTTTGTCGACACTACCGCCAGGCGCGCGGCGACTGCCGAGATTCACCGTCTCAATCATGTGCTTGAAGGGCGCGTTTCCGCGCGGACCGAGGAACTCAGGCGCCTCACCCTGGAGCTCGAAGAACTGGTCTACGCGATGGCGCACACCCTGCGCGCTCCGCTGCGGCACATTTCCGCATTCTCGATGCTGCTCGCGGAGGAAGCGAGCGGCCGCCTCACCGTGGACGATCTCCACATGATCGAGCGCATTCACAAGAGCGCCGAATTCCAGGCGAAGCTGCTTGAGGATGTGTTCAACTACACCAGCCGTCACCGACAGGCGCTGGTCCACCTGCGCATCGCGATGGACCAAATGGTCGATAGCGCTATCCGCAGTGTCACTGCGCGCGGCGCCGGCGCCGAGCGCGTTGAATGGCTGCGCACGCCGCTTCCGATTCTGCTTGGCGACCCGGCGATGGTGGGGGATATTCTTGAAATACTGCTTTCCAACGCGGTCAAATTCTCCTCGCGGTCGGCCGCACCGAAGATCTGCATCGACACATGCGAGATCAATGGCGTATCGGCCATCGAGGTCCGCGACAACGGCATTGGCTTCGATATGCGATACGCCGACAAACTGTTCGGCATGTTTCAGCGCCTGCATGAACCCG
>JAYTDE010000544.1:0-3019 GCA_043736195.1 Burkholderiales bacterium
TCAAGGGGCGGCGCCAAAACGTGATCCTGGCGACCAAGTTCGGACAAGTGCGCCAGGAAGGCGGCGGCAATGGCGTCGACGGCAGCCCCGCGTATGTGAAGGCCGCGTGCGAGGCCAGCCTGAAACGCCTGGACACCGAGGTCATCGATCTCTATTACATCCATCGCATCGACCCCAAGGTGGCCATCGAGGACACCATCGGCGCAATGGCGGAACTGGTCGCCGCCGGCAAGGTGCGTTATCTCGCCCTGTGTGAAGCCAATCCCGCCACCATCCGCCGCGCACACAAGGTGCATCCGCTGGCGGCGGTGCAGACCGAATATTCGCTCTTGTACCGCGAGGAAGCCGAGGAAACGCTGGCCACCACGCGCGAACTCGGCATTTCCTTCGTTGCCTATTCCCCTCTGGGCAGAAGCCTGCTCACCGGTGCTGTGCAAGGCGCGGCCGACGTGGCCAACGATCGCCGCCGCGACCACCCGCGTTTCGCCGCGGAAAACCTCGAACGCAACCGCAAGCTGGTGGCGGCACTGGAAGCAATGGCTGTGGAAAAAGGCTGTACCCCGGGGCAGGTGGCGCTGGCATGGGTGCTGGCGCAGGGACGCGATGTCGTCGCCATTCCAGGCACCAAGCGGGTTGAACGGGTGCACGAGAATCTGGGCGCATTGCGCGTGACCCTGGCGGCGAGCGAACTCGAACGCCTGGCGCGGGCCTTCCCCAAGGGCGCTGCCGCCGGCACGCGCTATCCGAGCGGCCAGATGAAGTCGGTTTTCATCTAATCGATCCGGCACAGAAGAGGTTTCATGAGTGCAAATACCGGCCCGCTTGTCGGTCAGGTCGCGCTGATCACCGGCGCCGGGCGTGGCATTGGGCGCGCCATCGCGATCGGCTATGCGCGCGCCGGCGCCTCGATCGTCTGTGTTTCACGCACTCGCTCGGAAGTCGACGAAACCGTGCGCCTGGTGCACGCCGAAGGCGCTGACGCGATGGCGTCGCCCGCGGATGTCGCCGATTTCAATGCCATGAACACGCTCTGCACGGCTGCGGAAAAGCAGTTCGGGGGCATCGATATCGTGGTGGCCGCGGCCGGCGTGGCGCACGAGAACAAGCCGGTCGAAGATTCCGATGTCGAGGCCTGGCGGGGCACCATCGAGGTCAATCTGATCGGCGCGTTCTGTACCGCCAAGGCATCGATTCCGCCACTCAAGCGGCGCGGCGCTGGCCGCATGATCTTCGTGGGCTCCGGCATGGGCCATCGCGGCACACCGACGCGCTCTGCCTATGCTGCCTCCAAGGCAGGCTTGCACATGTTGGTGCGCGTGCTGGCACAGGAACTGGCCGGAAGCAACATCGCGGTCAATGAACTGGTACCTGGCCCGGTACTGACCGCCTTCATCGCCGGGCGCGAGGAGCAGTTGCGCGCCGCCACCGGCGCCACCGAATGGTTCAAACAGGCCGACGACGTGGTGCCAATGGCCCTTTTCATGGCCACGCAATCGGCGTCCGGACCGACCGGCCAGACCTTCAGCCTGGCGCGGCGCGACCTGTAGAGCGCTACCGCCGCAACTACAGGCCGCCTACGTCCGACAGCTTGACTTCGTACTTGGCGACCACCGGCTCGCCGGTGCGATCCGCGCGTACCAGCAGGAATGCCTCGGCCAACTTGTAGCTCATACGCGCCAGGGCATCCGGCGTCGGTTTCGGTTTATCCGCCTGCGCCGGGGCCAGTACAACCCGGCTCGAAAGTTCGACGTAGATGCGGGTAGCCATGTCGTCGACGAAGGCGGTGATGGGTGTGGGTGTGGACATGGCGGTCTTTCTCAAAGTTGGCCTCGCATGCTACTCTCAAACCCATCACACTTCACAATTCCGCCGTGCAAAGCAAGGCTTTGTTGGCCCCGGAGACCAGACATGAGTTCGCCCACCGCTACCCCCGACCAGCCTGGAAAATTCGAACTGCGACAGAGCGTGGAATTCGCGCAGCACGACGGCGTCAGTCTCGCCGGCGACATGTATATCCCGCAGGGTGCAGGCCCGTTTCCGGCCGTCATCGCAATTCATGGCGGCGGCTGGCAGGTCGGCGGGCCGTTCGCCTATGCCTATTGGGGGCCATGGCTGGCGGCGCGCGGATACGTGGTGTTTGCGGTGACCTATCGCCTGTCGGCACCCGGTCGCAAAACGTTTCCGGAGGCGCTACACGATGTCCGTGCGGCGGTGCAGTTCACACGTAGCCGCGCCGCTGATTTCAGGATCGACGCCGAGCGCATCGCGCTGATGGGCGACTCGGCAGGTGGCCATCTGGCTTCGCTTGCGGCCCTGGCGGGCGACCATCCGCACTTCGCCGGCGCCTATCCGCAAGACCCATATTTCAGTGTTTCAACTAGCGTCAAGGCGGTGGTGCCGATCTATGGCGTGTTTGACCTGCTGGCCCAGTGGCAGCACGATATCGAAGTGCGCACGCGCGACATGATCACCGAAAAACTGATGGGATTCGCGGCCATCGACGACAAGCGCGCCTATTTCGACGCCTCGCCCGTGGCATGGATTTCAGGGCGCAACAATGCGACCGCCTTCCTGGTGGTGTGGGGCACGCGCGACGACACGGTGGACTATCGCAGCCAGTCGGAGGTGTTCCTGCGCGCCTTGAAACAGGCCGGGCACTTCGCGCGGCCGGTGGTGCTCGAAGGCGCGCCGCATTTCTGGGTGGTCGATCCGGTCGACGAAGCGGGCAGCCACAACGGCTTTCTGGCGCCGCGCCTGCTGCGCTTCCTGCAATTGCGCTTGTAGGTGCCAAGGCAGGTCCGGACCGCAGATAGCTACCGGCGGCCCATGAACGCAAGCGCGCGCCCGCCCGCCTCGCTCACGCAGCAGCGCGTTGCCGCACCGCCTCGAACAGGCATACACCCGCCGCCACCGAAACATTCAGGCTTTCGATACTGCCGGCCATGGGTATGCGGCGCAATTCGTCGCAGGTATCGGTCGTCAGTCGGCGCAGCCCTTCGCCTTCGGCGCCCAGAACCCA
>JAYTDE010000545.1:0-10685 GCA_043736195.1 Burkholderiales bacterium
AACATCTACTTGCCGAAGACCGGCGTCCGGGTTGGGCGTGGCGCGGATGCACGCCTGGTCCCGGCAGCCGAGGTCGCGCGCGAACTTGCGGCGGCGGTGGCGGCGCTGGTGCAGGAGCCGCGCAAGGCAGCAATGATCCTCGCATCCATCCAGTCACAGCAAACACTGGCCCTGATCGCCCTGATGCGTGACGAGGGTGCCAAACGGGGACGGGTGCTGCTCGATTCGCGCGCCTATCCGCACCCTGAGTTTGCCGGGGCTCGCACCGCCACGCCACTGATGCTGGGGGTCACGACCGCCGAGCGCGACCTCTATGGGGAAGAACGCTTTGGGCCGATTTCGTTCTGCATCGAAACCCTGGATGCCGACGATGCGCTCTTTCAGGCCGTAACCGACGTCAAGCAGATCGGCGGGCTCACTGCCTTCCTGTACTCCACCGACGAGGCCTACATCGCGCGCGCCGAAGCCGCCTATGCGCGCGCCGGCGCGCAACTGACGATCAATCTCACCGGCCCGATGCCGCTCAACTTCGCCGCCGCCTACAGCGACTATCACGTAACTGGCCTCAACCCCGCCGGCAATGCTTCGTTGACCGACATGGCGTTTGTCGCCAGCCGCTTTCGAATCGTACAATCGCGCCGGCCGGTTAGCGCCCCACAGCTTTGACCCTACCCCTCACCCCGGCCCTCTCCCCATTCCGGGGCGAGGGAGCAAGACATGTCCACTTGCACAATCAACCGAACCGGCAAACTGCGGCCCCTCTCCCGCCCTGGGGCGGGAGAGGGCCGGGGTGAGGGTAGGGGTCACTTACAACACCTGAGGAGCATGCCATGACCACCCCTGTTTACATCCTCGGCGGCTACCAGACCGACTTCGCCAAGGTCTGGTCGCGCCAGGGCCAGGACATCTCCGACATGATGCGCGAATCGACCCTGGGCACGCTTGCAAACTGCCGGCTCGAGGCGCGCGAGATCGAATCGATTCACGTCGGCAACGCCTTTGGCGAACTGCAGCGCAACCAGGCGCACCTGGGTGCGATGGTGTCAGCGGTGGTGCCGGAACTGTGGGGCGTGCCGGCCGGCCGTCACGAGGGCGCCTGCGCCTCCGCGTCGCTGGCGGTGTTGGCTGCCATGGCCGAGATCGAAGCCGGACGTTACGACTGCGTGCTGGTGCTGGGCGCGGAGGAATTCAAGAACCTGGCCGGCGACATCGCCTCGCAAAACCAGAACGCGGCGGGCTGGGTCGGGCATGAGCGACTCGACTGCAAGTTCCTGTGGCCGGCGGTGTTCGGCCACATGGCGCTGGAGTATGAAAAGCGCTACGGCCTGGATCGCAGGTACCTGAACCGGATTGCCGAAATCAACTACGGCAACGCGCGCAATAACCCGCTGTCGCAAACCCGCAAGTGGCAGTTCAACGAAAAAAGCTTCACCGACGACGACGAAGCCAACCCCGTGATCGAGCCCGGTACCCGGCGCCAGGACTGCGGGCAGATCACCGACGGCGCCTGCGGCGTGGTGCTGGCCTCAGCCAAATTCGCCCGAGCGCATGCCGAAAAGCGCGGCGGCAAGCTGGCGGAGCTGCCGCAGATATTGGGCTGGGGCCACCGCACCGCCGGCCTGCCCTACATGGAGAAGATCGAACGCAGTGCCGGCCAGCCATTGATCATGCCGCACGTGCGCGACACCGTCGACCAGGCGTTCCGCCGCGCCGGCTTGGCGGAGGTCTGGCAACTCGACGGCATCGAGACCCACGACTGCTTCACCACCACCGAATACATGGCGATCGACCACTTCGGCCTGACCCCACCCGGGCAAAGCTGGCAGGCGGTGGAAGAAGGCGTGATCGAACCCGGCGGCAAGCTGCCGATCAATCCTTCCGGTGGCCTGATCGGCTGCGGCCATCCGGTCGGCGCCACCGGCGCGCGCATGTTGTTCGATGCCGCCAAACAGGTGACCGGCCAGGCCGGACCGATCCAGGTGGAAGGCGCCAAGACATTTGCCACCCTCAACATCGGCGGCAGCACCGCCACGGTGGTGAGTTTGGTGGTTGGCGTGCGTTCTTGACCGCCGATCCATCCGCGCGCCTCCGCATGATCCACCTTGCGACCACACCGAGGTGCCGCGGGTAGTCGGCCTACGCGCAAGAGCCGCGCTCGGCCCTGCCCGGCTTCTCAGACGTGGCCCAGACCGCCGGCCGGCATTGGCGCGTACGCACCCGCGACACGCCTAGCCCTCGCGATTTCGCCGCGCCTTGATACCGGCAACGATGCCGGTTACGGACTGGCCCTTGAAAAGCTGCTCGCGCTCGGCCGTGTAGTTGCCTCCACCCGCTCGGAACTGATGCAGAAAACGCATGGTGTCAATCACGCCAAGCTCGGCAATCAAGGCGTGCCTGGCGCGGTCCGTCAGGCGCGCGATCGGCTCGATAAGAACAGTCATTTTGATACCTCCGGCACCAGGCCCAAAAGCGAGATTGTCTTGCATTCCAAACCGGAAAGCGTTTGGGCTTTCCTCAATAACTTGTCGTCGCAAGTGCAGAAAAAATCAGCTTTGGCGATTGACGCACAAGCCAGGTGAATGGCGTCCATAGCCCGCACTCCCTGTTGCTCAAACGACAGCGCCAGGCTCTCCACCGCGCCGGTGACTTCGAGCCGCTCCACAGCGAGCGACAGCACGTCCAAGACCTCGATTTGCCTCGATTTGCCTCGTTTGGTCCGGTATGCAACTGACTTCGTACTCAAGAGCCTCCGAACCCAACAGGGACAGATCACCCGCCTCAACCGCCGCCAACAGGGAAAAGACCGCCTCTGTTTCAACCCTGATGCGCAGCTGCGTCTGGTCGTCGAGCGGGCGTTGCAAGCAGCAGGTGTCGAAGTAGATGCGCATCGGAAGATTCTACTCCGCGCATAAGTGGCCTTCAGTCGCGACGCCTCGACTGGCGCTGTGCGACAGCTTCTGGGGAATACCCGATCCGCGTCCGTGCCTGGTTGCGGCGGACGCGCTCGCCGCATCGCAGGCGTCGCCGCGGGGCCCTGTAGGCGCTCAGGCTTTGATGTAGCCCGGAGCTTGGTTGATGCTTTCGGTGCCACAGGCGCGAGGATTAAATTCTCATTGCACTGTTTCAGCATATGGCCTGGCGCATATGCGCCTGATCGGCAATCGCGTACTGGCAGTGTCCGCATACTGGCGTGTTACCGGCTTCGCCCGGCTGTCACACGTGAACCGATCGACAGGGATGGCGCCACCGGGATGCGCAATCGAGCGCACTGCGACGGCCTGCTGGTGTATGACTGACCGCGAACTGAGAGTGTCAAGCGGATGTGAGGTGAACTTCTGCAACATGCGTGACCTGACCTTTACACTTTTCCGCCAGACGCTTTCGACGCATTGAAGCCGCCTTGCTTCAACGCGGTTTGGCCTCTATTCTTGTTGCATGCGCGTAATCACCCTGTGACAATCGGCCGGTTCTGGCTGCTGCGACCGCTCACGAATCGGCGGCGCCTACTCCGCCATCGACTTTCCAAGTGCAAGGATGGTCAGTGTTCGACCAACGCAAACAAACAAGCATTTCCTGAATCTGCGACATGACCATCCCTCAAGCCATCGCCGATTCCGGTTCGCCCCCCCTGATCGCTGCGATCTTCTCGGGCCGCATGCCGCGCCCGCCGGTCGGTCAACTGCTGGGCTCCGAATACCTCGACTACAAGCTCGACACGGGCGAGGTACACATGCGCTTCACCGCGTTGCCGTCGTTCATCAACCCGGGCGGTACGGTGCATGGCGGCATGCTGGCGGCCATGCTTGACGAATTGCTCGCCGTGACCATGGGCGTGGTCATGCGCGAAGGCGAATACAACATCACCCTGGATCTGGGGTCGCGCTTTCTCAAGGCGGCGCAGTTGGGCACTATCGAAGGCTTCGGCCAGGTGATCAAGCGCGGCCGCGCGGTCGGGTTTGTCGAAGGCGAGTTGCGCGATATGCAAGGTGCCGTGCTGGTGCGGGGCAACGCCACCATGCAAATCCAGACGGGGTTTCCGAAGGCCGGATCCAAAGGCCCGTGATCAGCGCATCCGCGCTTGATGCGCTCCACACTTCGACTGGTCGCGCCGCCATGCCGCATCTTTCGCCTTGATCCAGGCCGCCAACCGCCTCTGGTCCTCCGCCTGGACCCTTTTGGTGCTGGTCAACCTGTTCTGGGCCGGCAACATCGTGATCGGCCGCGCCGTTGCCGGCCAGGTGCCGCCGGTGGCGCTTGCCTACTGGCGCTGGACCGGTGCCTTTCTGCTGGCCCTGGGTTTCGCCTGGCCGCACCTGAAACGCGACTGGCCGGTGCTGCTGCGTCACTGGCGCATGATGCTGTTGCTGGCCCTGACCGGCTTCGCCACCTACAACACCATGTCCTACATCGGCCTGCAATACACCACGGCGTTGAACGCGCTCTTGATGCAATCGGTGCTGCCGGTACTGGTGCTGATCTGGGCCTTCGCCCTCTACGGCGAGCGGCCGGGCATCGCGCAATCCGCAGGGGTGGTGATATCGCTGGCCGGGGTGGCGGCGATCGCCAGCGGCGGATCGCTCGACGCCCTGCTGCACCTGTCGCTCAATCGCGGCGATACATGGATACTGGTGGCCCTGGCGTTCAACGCGGTTTATGGCCCGCTGCTGCGGCAGCGCCCGATCGTGCATCCGCTGAGCTTCATCGTCACCGCCATGGGCCTGGCCTCGCTGATGATGCTGCCCTTCTACCTCATCGAGGCGGCACAGGGCGCCACCATTCGAGGCGGCTGGCCCTCGTACGCGGCCATGGCCTACGCAGCGGTGCTGCCGTCGTTCGTGGCGTATTTCTTCTACACCCGCAGCATCGAGCTGATCGGCGCGGCGCGCGCCGGGCAGTCGGCCCACATGATGCCGGTGTTCGGCAGCATTCTCGCGGTGCTGTTTCTGGGCGAACGCTTTCACGCCTATCACCTGGCCGGCATCGCCTTGATCGGCATCGGCATCCTGCTGGCTGCGCGCAAGCCGCGAGCGAGGGCATAGATGGGCCGCATCGCGAGGTGCCTTGCCCGCCGCCCTTTTTCGCTGCACGCGGCCACCTCGATCCGGGCGCGAACATCCGGCAACCCTGGTTGCAAGTAAAGTACGTTCCCTGACTACCTGCCACATCGCATCGCCTTCATGAATTCAAGCACCCGCCCTGCCGACAGCGCCAGTAGCCGGCTGAATACCGAGCCCTGGTACCTGCCACTGGCCGACGAAGTCCAGGTTTTCGAGGCTGCCTACCGGGCCCGCCTGCCGGTGCTGCTCAAGGGCCCGACCGGCTGCGGCAAGACGCGCTTTGTCGAACACATGGCCTGGCGCCTGTTTCGCGATATCGAAAGCCCGCGCCGTGCGGTTGAAACACCGCTGATCACGGTGGCCTGCCACGAGGACCTGACCGCCACCGACCTGGTCGGCAGATACCTGCTGTCGGGCGACGCCACCGTGTGGCTTGATGGCCCGCTGACACGTGCGGTGCGCAGCGGCGCTATCTGCTATCTCGATGAAGTGGTGGAAGCGCGCAAGGACACCACGGTGGTCATCCATTCATTGACCGACCACCGCCGCGTGCTGCCGATCGAGAAAACCGGCGAACTGCTCGACGCCCATGCCGATTTTTTGCTGGTGATCTCCTACAACCCCGGCTACCAGAGCGTGCAGAAAGACCTGAAGCCCTCGACCCGCCAGCGCTTCGTGAGCCTGGAGTTCGACTATCCCGCAGTCGATGTCGAGGCCACCATCATCGCGCATGAAAGCGGCGTCGATGCCGAACTCGCACAGCGGCTGGCGCTGATCGGCGCGAAGGTGCGCAACCTGCGCGAGCATGGGTTCGAAGAGGGCGTGAGCACCCGCCTTCTGGTGTATGCGGCACAGCTGGCCGCCGCCGGCATCGCGCCGCGGCGCGCCTGCGATGTGGCCATCGCGCGCGCCGTGACCGATGATGCAGAGGTGCAGCAGGCGATCGCCAACATCGTCGACGTCTTGTTGCCGTGAACGCGGTCGCGCCAACGGCGGCCGACACCTGCGTTCGTTTCGCCGACATCCAGCGCGTGCTGGCGCTCTTCACCGAAGGCCTGACCGGCCGCCATTTGCACTTGAAGCCGATCGAGCTGCCGTCCGCAGCCGGTCGCGGCGCAGATGGAAAAAAGGACGAGGCCGCAGCAACGCCGGTGCCCCCTCGTAGCGATGCCGGTGCTGTGACGACCAGCAGAATCGCCACCGACGGCGCGAACATCCACCTGCCGACGGAGATCGCCGACTTCGCCTCGATCCGCCACAACCAGGGTGCATACCGTATCGCGGTGCTGCACCAGATCGGCTACCTGGCGAACGGCACCTTCGAATTCGATCTGAAGCGAGCAGGAACGCTGATGGATTTGCCTGCGTCCAGACCGGCTGGCGCCGCGGTATCCGGCCCGTTGTCGCGCCTGATCCCGCAAAAGCGAAGCGCCGATCTCGACCGTCTCTTCGCCACCGCGGCGCGCCCGGCGTTGTTGCGACGCCTGTTCGTCACTTTGGAAGACCTGCGTATCGATACCGCGCTTCGACGCGACTATCCCGGTGCGCGCGCCGATCTGGAGCGGGTGCTGGGCCACGCGCTGGCTGCCCGGCCGCAGGTGGCGTCGCTGCGACCGCTGGCCGCGCTGATTGAAAGCCTGGTGCAATATTCCCTTGGCGCGGATCGCGAAGGCTTGGTGGCGCTTGACCGCAGCGGACTCGCAGCGCCCATGTTGGATGTCACTGCCCGCGTGCAAACAGCCGGCGCCAGTGTCTACGACAGCGCGCGCGGCGCGCTGGCCGTCTGTGCCATGCTCGAATCCATGATCAAGCGACCGCCGCGCAGGTTCAAGCCCGACGCGGCGCTGCTAGCGGACCTGCCGCCTGATCAAGGCAGTGACGCGCCGCAGGAAGCCGGCGCGGAAACAGGTACGACAGACGAGGGCGACGCCGAAGCGGCAGATGAGGATTTTGACGGGCCTGGCGTGGAGTTTCGCGGTGAACTGCGACCAGACCTGGTGTATCGACGCATGCGCGGCGGCATGCCCGGCAGCGTCGCCCAGGAAACAGCCGCTGCGGGTGCTGGCGATCCGCCATTGCCGACCGATGCGGACGACAAGAACGCCACGCCGACCGCAACCAAGGCTACGCGCGCAAGCGCCGCGGCGCACGCCGGGCCGCGCAGCTTTCTCTACGACGAGTGGGACTACCACGGGGAGCGCTATCTCAAGAGCTGGTGCCGCCTGTATGAGCATCGGCTGCGCGGCGACGATTTCGGCTTCCTTGATGAAGCGCGCCGGCGCAACGCGATTCTGGCGCAGCAGGTGAGGCGGCAGTTCGGTTTTATCCGACCGGAGTCATGGCTGCGCGTGCATCGCACCAGCGATGGTGACGAAATCGGCCTCGACAGCCTGATCGAGGCGGTGGTCGATCGCCGCACCGGACACGCAGGCGAAGAACACCTGTACATCAGGCGCGACCGTGGCCTGCGCGAAGTGGCGGCGGCCTTCCTGGTCGACATGAGTGCTTCGACCGATTTTCCGATTCCGGACCCGGCCGCCCCCGCCGCGGCAAGCATGACCACAGAGCATGACCCCTACATCTGGGGCCGCTTCGGCGGGCCGATCGATTCCGCACCCATCCTGCCTCGGCGCCGCGTGATCGATGTCGCGCGCGAAGCGCTGGCGCTGATGTGCGACGCCCTCGCAACCCTGGGCGACAGCCACGCGGTGTACGGCTTTTCAGGCGACGGCCGCGAGAATGTCGAGTTCAACCTGATCAAGGAGTTCGACGAAGCCTTGTCGCCACGCACCTGGGCGGCGCTGGCGGCGATGCAACCGCGCCGTTCCACCCGCATGGGCCCGGCGATCCGCCATGCGGCAGCCAAGTTGACGCGCCAGCCGATGCGCCGCAAAGTGTTGATCATCGTCTCGGATGGTTATCCGGAAGACCGCGACTACGGCCCCGACCGGCGTGATCGCGAATACGGCATCCAGGACACCGCGCGCGCATTGCGGGAAGCCGAGCGTGCCGGCATCTCCACCTTCTGCATCACCATCGACCCGGCCGGTCACGACTACCTGCGCCGCATGTGCGCCGAGAAGCGCTATCTGGTGATCGATGAAGTGAGCGCGCTGCCGGCCGAGTTGACCAAGGTGTATCGGGCCTTGACGCGCGATGCGGACGGCCGGCGCGCCGCGTCCGAACGCGCCGCGCAGGCGACGGGCGCTGCGTGAGGCACGCCACTGGTCACCCGCACTCTTGCTATGCTCGCACGCTTGTGGCCGATTGCGCTGCGCGGAACCACTTCACAACAACACTTTCGGGGACTCGCATGACCAGGCATTCCTGCAGGCGATTTTTACTGTGCGGCCTCATGGCTTTGCTGCCCGGAACCAGTGCGCAAGCGGCCGACTTTCCAACCCGCCCCATCACCATCGTCGTGCCCTACGCGGCCGGCGGCGGCGGTGACGTGCTGGCGCGCCTGTTTGCCGAGAAACTCAAGTCCCGCCTCGGCCAACCGGTGCTGGTCGACAACAAGCCGGGGGCCGGCACCCTGATCGGCTCGGAATTCGTCGCCCGCGCAGCCGCCGATGGCTACACCCTGCTGCTCACCACCAACACGCTCCTGATCGCGCCGATCCTCAATGCGGCAGCGGCGAAGTTCGACCCGCAAAAGGATTTCGCGCCGGTGCTGCCGCTGGCCAGCATCGCCATCATCATGGCGGCAAATCCCGCTGTTCCGGCCCGCGACGCGGGCGAACTGATCGCTTACCTGAAACGCAACCCGACCAAGGTCAGCTTCGGCTCGGCAGGTAGCGGCGGCATCACCCATCTGGCAGGCGAGTTGTTCAAGGCGCGCGCCGGTGTTGCGATGACCCACGTGCCGTACAAGGGCGCGGCCCCGGCTCTCACCGACCTGATCGGCGGTCAGATTGATGTCCTTTTTGACGCGGTGATTACCGCCTACCCGCATGTCAAGAGCGGCAAGCTCAAGGCGCTTGGCATGGGCAACGCCGCGCGCTGGAGCGGTGCGCCGGACATCCCCACCATCGCCGAGTCCGGCCTGGCCGGCTTCGAGGTCAGCGGCTGGTACGGCGTATTGGCGCCGGCGGGCACACCGACGGCGGTGCTTGAGCGCCTGAACGCGGCGTCCAACCAGGTGTTGAAGGACAGCGAGTTCGTGCCCAAGCTTGAGAGCGCCGGATTGAGCGCGCTGGGCGGCAGCCTGGAATCCTATCGCAGCACCATGCGCACGGATTTCGCTACCTGGCAAAAGGTCATCAAGGACGGCAACATCACCCTGCAGTAGCAATCCTGGCCTGCGCCCGACCGGGACTGGACTACCGCGCGTCGCGGGCCGCATCCACTCCGCTGACGTATCCATAGACTGCCGCAAACGCTGATCGTGAACCAACATGGCCCGCATTTTCCTGACCCACCCACCTGCAGCACTCGAACAGTACTACGGCGCCAAAGCGCTGGCGGCGCTGCGCGAATTGGCGGAGGTGCGCATCAACCCGTTGACGCGCGAACTGTCGATTGAGGAACTGGCCGACGCCGCACAGGATTGCGCTCTGATCATTTCCTATCGCCAGACGCCGGGCCCGGCCGAGCTGTTCGAGCGCATGCCGAATCTGGTGGCCTATGCGCGCTGCGCGATCGACATTCGCAACATCGATGTCGCCGCAGCCAGCCGCGCCGGCGTGCTGGTCACCCAGGCCAGCGCCGGCTTCATCGCCTCGGTCTCCGAATGGACCATCGGCGCGATGATCGACCTGTCGCGCAATCTCACCGGCATGACCATGGCCTATCACGCAGGCCGGGTGCCTGTCGCGCCGATGGGCCGCGAATTGCGCGCTGCGACCCTGGGCCTGATCGGCTATGGCCAGATCAGCCGCTACCTGTGCAAGCTGGCCTTGCCCTTCGGCATGCGGGTACTGGTGAGCGACCCGTATGCGAAGGTCGACGATCCGGCACTCAAACAGGTCGCCTTGAGCGAACTGCTGGGCGCGGCCGACTATGTGGTGTGCCTGGCGGTGGCCAGTGAGGAAACCGAAAACCTGATGAACGACGCGGCGTTCGCCGCCATGAAACCAGGCGCGTACTTCATCAACCCGTCGCGCGGCAACCTGGTCGACGAAGCCGCGCTTGCGCGCGCGCTCGATGGCGGGCGCCTGGCCGGCTGCGCACTCGATGTCGGCCGTGCGCCCGACCAGATGCCGACTCCCGCGCTGGCGCGCCATCCGCAAGTGATCGCCACTCCGCACCTGGCCGGACTCACGCCACCCGCGATCGAGCACCAGTCGCTGGAAACCGTGGCGCAGGCCGCCGAAATCCTTGCCGGCCGGGTACCGGTGGGTGCGGTCAATGCCGCACAGGCGACGCGGCTTACGCGCCTTGCGAACCGCTGAGCAGCGGCAGGGGCGGCCGCCCCATAAGCGCTAACTCAAAAGCTGCAGCGCTTTTCTCCCTCCCCTTCAAGGGGAGGGTTGGGGTGGGGATGGGGTAGTTTCCGATGAAAAAAGGTCCCCATCCCCCTCCTAACCTCACCCTTGAAGGGGGAGGAATGAGCAAAGTTAGCGCTTATGGGCGGCGGCCCGGCGGCTGGTTTTGCGCCCGCCTTGGGCGAAGCGTTCGATGTGCGGC
>JAYTDE010000546.1:0-1710 GCA_043736195.1 Burkholderiales bacterium
CCAGGCTAAAAAGTCCCGGAATAGCCACCACCATCGATCAACAGGTTCTGCCCGGTGATGTAGCCGGCGTGCACGGAACAAAGAAAGGTGACGTAGGCACCGGCTTCCTCGGCGCGACCGAAGCGACCGGCAGGGTTGCCGCGACCGCGCTCTTCCCACAACTGGTCATAGCTTTTGCCGGACTCCTCCAGCATGCCCAGGATGTGGTTCTTTTGCGCGTCGGTGGCGAATACGCCCGGCAACAGGTTGTTGATGGTGACGTTGTCGCGCACGGTCTGGCGCGACAAGCCTGCCACGAAACCCACCAGCCCCAGGCGCGCGCTGTTCGACAAGGGCATTTCCGCCTGCGGCGACTTCACCGAGCGCGAACTGATGTTGATGATGCGCCCGAACTTGCGGCGAATCATGCCGTCGACCACCGCACGGATCATGGCGATCGGCCCCAGCATCATCGAATCGAGCGCGGCGATCCACTGCTCGCGGTCGAGATGGCGAAAATCACCCGGCTTGGGGCCGTCGGCGTTGTTGATCAGGATGTCCGGATTCGGGCAGGCGGCGATCGCGGCGGCACGGCCGGCTTCGGTCGTGATGTCCGCCACCACCGGGGTGACCGGCACCCCGCTTGCGGCCGTGATCTCCGCCGCCGCTTGTTTTAGCGTATCCGGATTGCGCGCCGCGATGGTCACCAGCACACCTTCATTGGCCAGGCACTGCGCGGTGGCGCGCCCCATGCCGCGGCTGCCGCCGAATACCAGCGCATGCCGGCCCTTGATGCCCATGTCCATGGCTCATTCCTGTCTCGAAATTCGTGGAGCGAGTTTAGCGCGCACAGGGTCCTGTCCGGCACAAGCACACAAGCCCTGCCCAGGCGTTAGCGCATCGATTCGCTGGAACTGCCCGGTTGCCCGCCATGCCAGGCGGCCACGTTCATGCAATGCGATGCGACAAGCACGCCATCGTTACCGATGTTAGTAGCCTCTTGTTGCTGTCAATTGCCTGCAGCAAACGAGTTTTTTCGACTTGAAGAGTAGGAAGTATGAACAGACGCGACCATATCCTCGCATTGCTTGCGACAAGCGCGGCGCCATTGCCAACCATCGCTCAAACCTCGCGGCGGGTGCGGCGCATCGGCTTTGTGTCGGTCGGTGGCGCCCAGGCCGACGCACCATTTCTGGCCGCGTTTCGCGCCGGCATGCTGACACTGGGCTGGGTTGACGAGCGCGACTACGTCATCGATATGCGCGACGCCAAAGGTGTGCTTCAGTCGGCGCCCGGCTTGGCTGACGAACTGGTGGCGAGCGGCCCCGACCTGCTGCTCGGCGTTGCGGACGGCAGCTCACGCCTGTTCGCGCAACGAACCAAGACCATACCGATCGTGTTTGCCATCACCCAGGATCCGATCGGCGCCGGCCTTGCGGAGAACCTGCGCAAGCCGGGTGGCAACGCCACCGGCCTTACAAGCATGACCACCGAACTGTGGGGCAAGCGCCTGCAATTGCTCAAGGAAGCTCTTCCGCGCCTCACGCATGTTGCCGTGCTGTTTGCGCCGAACGATGGGGGTGCCGGCTCGCAAGTAAAGGAAGTCCAGGCGACGGCCCCGCGCCTTAACCTGAATGGCACTTACTTTAGCGTTTGTCACCCTCGCGTATGCGCATGCGCATAGGCGCAAACTTAACGGCTGCAGCGCTTTTCTCCCTCCCCTTCAAGGGG
>JAYTDE010000547.1:0-2468 GCA_043736195.1 Burkholderiales bacterium
CCGACCATCGCGGCGGTCAACGGCGCGGCCATCGGCGCCGGCTGCGACCTGGCCTGCATGTGCGATATCCGCATCGCTTCAACCACTGCGAAGTTCGCAGAGAGCTTCGTCAAGCTGGGCATCATTCCCGGCGACGGCGGTGCCTGGCTGCTGCCGCGCGTGGTGGGCATGTCGAAGGCAGCCGAACTCACCTTCACCGGCGACACCATCGACGCCGCCGCCGCTCTGGCCTGCGGCCTGGTTTCTCGCGTGGTGGCGCCGGACCAATTGCTGGCCGAGGCGGGCGCACTGGCCGCGCGCATCGCCGCCAACCCCGGACCGGCACTGCGCATGGCCAAACGCCTGCTGCGCGAGGGTCAGCACATGCGGCTCGACAGCCTGCTCGAAATGTCGGCCGCGTTTCAGGCCATCGCGCACCATACGCCGGAACACGACACCGCCCTGGCGGCGTTTCTCGACCGTAAATAAGCGGGGCCTGCGATCGAAATTGCCGGAGAGGCCGAAGCCGTGATCAACCCGACCGACACCCTGCCCCTGCGTGCGGCCATCGCCTTGTCGGCGCGGGCGCGTGCTGCCGGCAACATGCCGTATGGCGCGCTGCTGGTCGGGTCCGACGGCCGCGTGCTTGCGGTAGCGCAGAACACGCAGATCTCGGAGCGCGACTGCACCGGGCACGCCGAGACCAACCTGATGCGTGCGGCGACCCACAAGCTCGATGCGGCGTCACTCGCCGACAGTACGGCCTATGCCAGCGGCGAACCCTGCGCGATGTGCGCCGGCGCCATCTACCGGGGCGGGGTACGCCGCGTGGTTTACGCGCTGTCAATCGCCAGCATGCGCGAACTGGGTGGCCCCGACAGCGACGAGTTGCTGCTCTCCTGCCGCGAGGTAATGGCGCGCGGCATGCGCCAGGTCGACGTTACCGGGCCGGCGTTGCAGAAAGAAGCCCGGCGCGTCTTTCGCACCTGACCGACTGCCCCAAAACCAGGGCTGGCGCCTGGGTTTTGCTCAGGCGGGCGGCGGTTTCTTGAGAATGTCGCCGGCACGCTTGCCGCGCGACAGATTCCACAACCAAACCACATAGCCCGACAGACCGTAGGCCACGAACAACACAAACAGGGTCAGCGGCGGGTAGGACGAAATCACGAACAACGCGATGGCGATCAGGAAGATCACCACCACCGGCACGCGCCGGGTGCGGCTTACGTCCTTGAAGCTGTAAAAAGGTACCGAAGACACCATGGTGATGCCGGCGTACAGGGCAATCACCCAACCGACATAGCGCAGGTAGTAGTCATCGAGCGGAAACTTGTTGTCGTCAGCCAGCCACACGAAGCCAATCAGCAGCGCCGCCGCGGCAGGGCTCGGCATGCCCTGGAAGAAGCGCTTGTCGACCACGTCGATATTGGTATTGAAGCGTGCCAGGCGCAGTGCGGCACCGGCGCAGTACACGAACGCGGCAAACCAGCCCCAGCGGCCGAACGGTTCCAGGCCCCACTTGTAGACGATCAGTGCCGGCGCCGCGCCAAAAGACACCATGTCGGCCAGGCTGTCGTACTGGGCGCCGAAGTCACTCTGGGTATGGGTCATGCGCGCCACGCGGCCATCGAGCGAATCCATCACCATCGCGACGAAGATCGCGATGCACGAACGTTCGTAGTCGCCCGCCATGGCCTGCACAATGGCATAGAAGCCACAGAACAGGCAGGCGGTGGTGAAAGCGTTGGGCAACAAATACACGCCGCGCCGCCGCAGCATGCGGGTGCGGCCGATGTCCGGTGCGGGATCATTGAGCGCCATTACGAATGCTCCAGGTTCGCGCTCGTGCAACGGCTGCAAGGCGCATTTGAAGCGGGCAATCCGTGCGTTATGCGAGCTTTCACTTTTTGTCTTCTTCTTTGCCGCGGTCCGCGCCTTGCTGGATGGCGGCATCGACCCCGGTTGTGGCCCCGTCGATGGCTTGCCTGGGGATGTTGCCGACTTCCTTCGCCGCTTTCGATTCCGGCAGCTTGTCGCCACAACCTGCGAAAAGCAAGCACAAGATAACAGCTAGCGCTTTTCCCATGCGACTGCGCTCCTTTGATCAAGCGTCACATTATGCCCGACGCGCCAGGTCAACGGCTTGCCAAAATGCGCAATGCCCGCCTTGTGAGCGGGCATTGGGTCAGATGCAAGAAGAATCACTCTTGCCGGCGGATTCGGGACTACAACGCGCTCAGTTGCGCGAACGGTCGACCAGCGCCTTTTGCTTGATCCAGGGCACGGAAGCAGGGGTTTCGCAGCGCGTGCGCTGCGCCTGCTGACGCCCCGAGCGCCTGCCAGCGCTTGGGGCATGATGCCCGGTCGTAACCAACCCGTTTTGATCAAGCTCAGTTGCGCGAACGGTCGACCAGCGCCTTTTGCTTGATCCAGGGCATCATCGCGCGCAGTTTCTCGCCGACGATCTCGATCGAATGCTCGGCACCGAG
>JAYTDE010000548.1:0-1622 GCA_043736195.1 Burkholderiales bacterium
ATATGCAGGATGGTGCGACCATGCAGCAGGCCGGGCAGCCCGCCAAGACCTTGCTGATCGTCTTTCATTCGAGCACTGGCGGCACGCGGCAGATGGCGCTAGCGGCGGCACGTGGCGCGGCCGGTGAGCCGCAGGTTCGCGTGCGCTTGCTCGCGGCGGCCGCCGCCGGGCCGGACGACGTGCTGCAAGCCGATGCCTGCATTTTCGCCACCCCGGAAAATCTGGCGGCGATTGCAGGAATCATGAAAGACTTTTTCGACCGCAGCTATTACGCCGTGCTGGAGCGCGTCAACGGCCGCGCTTATGCATTGATGGTATGCGCCGGCAGCGACGGCCACAACGCGGTGCGCCAGGTCGAACGCATCGCCACCGGCTGGCGCCTGCGTGCAGTGGCCGCGCCGTTGATCGTGTGCACGCATGCGCAAACCCCGGAGGCGATCCTGGCGCCCAAGAGCATTGGCCTGGAGGATCTGGCCCGTTGCGAGGAACTCGGCGCGACGCTGGCCGCGGGGCTGGCGGCTGGCGTTTACTAAGCGGTGCGAATGACGGTTATGTGCTCGGTACCGCTTTCGGGTAGCCATACCTCGCACGGGCGCCCGGGAATCTGGCGGATCGCGGTGTTGGCGCGCAACATGGCGACGCGCTCGAACTTTTGCTGGGCCGGATCGACGCGGAACATCGGGTTGTTGGTCCATTCACTGACCCACACGCTATCGCGCTCACCCACATACACCGCATAGGCGTGCGGGTCGGTGCCTGGCAGTTTCCATGTGCGCCAGGACTTGGCCGCCGGATCGTGCATCGACAAGTTGCCGCTATTCCATTCACTGACCCGGATGCGGCCGCGACTGTCGCTCCAGACGCGCCGCGCGCCCTGGTTTTTGGTGGGCGGTTCGACCACGATGGCTTCGCCGGTCTTGCGCTCGATGCGCGCGATGTAGGAGCCGGCCAGTGAGCACCACCACACTTGGCCGGCGGGCGTGGCGCAGATGCCGTAGGGCGCGCGGCCGCGCGGCGCCTCCCTGATTGTCAGCGCACCGCTTTTGAGCGCCAGCTTGCCGGTGATGCCGCTCTGGCCGGTGAACCACAGATCGCCATCGCCATCGAAGGCGGCGGTGTTGAGGTTGGCATACGGCGACCCTTCCGGCAGCGCGAACACGCGTACCGACCGCTCCGGCCAGCCCACCCGCACGATGGCCTGCATGCCGCTGTCAGTGATCCAGGCGGCTTGGTCGGGACCGGCAATCACGCCGTGCGGCGACGAGCGTGCGCCCAGCGCGATCAGCTCGGTCTGGCCGGATTTCGGATCGAAATAGCCCAGGTGGCCGCTGCGTTGCGCGATGAACCACACGCCGCCGTCGGGTGCCGGCGCCAGGTCATGGATGCCGGTGGCCTGACGCGTATTGAGCGGTCAGGATTGCAGCCGCAGGCCGGGCTTGGCCGTTCGCGCCTGCGCCTGCCATGCAAGTGTTGTTGTGAAGGCCGCTGCGCCCAGCGTGCCCAATACCCGGCGGCGTGAAATCAATGGCATGGCGTTTTCCCTTGGCACAATGCGCAAGCCGCCTGGATGCTGGTATCCGTCAGGAAGTCGGCAGTGCGCAGTTCTTCTTCCTGCCTTCCGC
>JAYTDE010000549.1:0-3203 GCA_043736195.1 Burkholderiales bacterium
AAGGCGTTTCAGGCACGATTCCCGCATAGGCTTTCGCTCCACTTCCGTAAGGCGCCGCGCCCGACATGAAACTGCTCCTCATCAACGGCAATCGCACCGAAGCGATCACCGACGCGGTGGCAGCCGAAGCGCGGGCAGTCGCCGCCACCGGCACCGAGATCACCGCGCTTTCCGCCGGGTTCGGCGCCAATATCGTGTTCTCGCATGCTGAAAACACCATCGCCGGGCATGCGGTGCTGGATTGTCTGGCGCGCAATGTCGCCGGCTACGACGCGGTCGTGCTGGCGATCTCGTTTGATTCCGCCTTGGCCGGTGCGCGCGAGTTGCTGCCGATTCCGGTGCTGGGCATCACCGAAAGCGCGCTCCTGACCGCCTGCCAGCTGGGCCGGCGCATCGGCGTGGTCACCGTCGGCCAGGGTTCGACCGGCCTGTATCGCGAAGTGTTCGAGAAGAGCGGCGTGATGGCGCGTATCGCCGCGATTGGCACGGTCGATCTCGCGACCGCCGGCGAATACCTCTCGCCGCAGGAATTCGACGCCCGCGTGATCGCCGAAGGCCGGCGCCTTATCGCGCATGATCAGGTCGACGTGGTGGTGGCCTGCGGCGCGGCACTGGCAGGTGTGGCGCGCCGTGCGCGTGATCAACTGGGCGTACCGCTGGTCGATGGCATCGGTGCCGCGATACGCCAGGCCGAGGCCCTGGTGCACGGCAACTACCACCCAAGGGCGCGGGCATCCGGCCCGCGCGCCACCATGGCAGGCGTGTCGCCGGAACTTGTGGCGCTGTTCGCGCGCGACTGACCAAGCCCTGCATGGCACGCACCTTGATCCGCCAGGCGCGCGTGCTGACCCTGGACGACGACGGCCGCGAATACGCCACCGCCGACATCCTGATCGAGGGCAGCCGCATTGCCGCGCTCGGGCCGAACCTCGCCACCGACGCAGTCGATCGCGTGATCCAGGCGCACGGCAAGCTGGCGATGCCGGGCCTCATCAACGGCCACTTTCACTCGCCCGGCAACATGATGTGCGGTGCGCTAACCGACATGCCGCTGGAACTCTTCATGCTGTACGAGGTGCCGCCCGGCGGCGAGGGCCAGGTCGGCGCGCGCCTGGCCTATGCGCAAACCCTGCTGGGCGCGGTCGAGATGCTCAAGGCCGGCATCACCGCGGTGCATGACGACCCCTATCACAACCCCGAACCCAGCCCCGAGGGGATCGACGCGATCATGCAGGCCTATGCCGACTCGGGCATGCGCGCCACCGTCTCGATCAACCATCCGAACAAGGTGGAGCACGAGAAATACCCATTCCTCAAGGACCTGCTGCCGCCGGCGACCATGCAAGGGATGGACGCCGCGCGGCGCTGGAGCGCCACCGAGATCGGCACCCTGTACCAGTGGTTTCTCGAACGCTGGCACGGCGCCGCCGACGGTCGTCTGCGCGTGGCGGTATCGAATTCGGCGCCACAACGGGTCACCGACGACTATTTCGCCACGCTCAGCGATTTCAGCCGCAAGCACGACCTGCCCTTCAACATTCACCTGCTGGAAACCCGCCTGCAACGGGTGTTCGGCCAGGAGGTGTGGGGCAAATCGCTGGTGCGCCGGGTGCACGACCTGGGCTTTCTTGATGAACGCATGCTGGCCATCCACGCCATCTGGGTCGACGAGGCCGACATGGAATTACTGGCCGCCGCCGGCTGCACGGTGGCGCACAACCCGGTGTGCAACCTGAAACTGGGCAGCGGCGTGATGCCGTTCCGGCGTTTGCGCCGACATGGCATACCGATTGCATTGGGTACCGATGAACGCAACACCGACGACACCACCAATGTGTGGGGGGCGATGAAAACCGCAGGCCTGATCCACAAAATCGCCGAGCCCGACTACCGCGACTGGCCCACGGCCGCCGAAGTACTGGCCTGCGCCACCCGTGGCGGCGCGCGCGGCATGCGCCTGGAAGGCGAGATCGGCCAGCTCACGCCCGGTGCGGCGGCCGACCTGATTTTGGTCGATCTAGACACCCTGCCGTTTACCCCGCTCAACAACCTTCCGCGCCAGCTGGTGTTCTGTGAAAACGGCGCCTCGGTGCGCCTGACCATGGTCGCCGGTGAGGTAGTAGTTGAAGACGGCCGCGTGCTGAGTGTCGACGAAGCGGCGCTCAAGGCCGAAGTGCGCGAACTGGCGGTCGAATTCGCCGACAGCCTGGCCGCCACCGCGCGCGCCGCCGCCGTGCTCGAACCCCACTATCGCGCCATGCTGATGCAGGCGCTTAGCGTCGATGTCGGCATGGAGCGCCGCGCCGGCCCCATGCATCCATGAAAGTCACGCCGATGCTCGCCAGCCACGGACGCTTCGATTACTCGGCCATCACCGAGCGGCCCGGCTTTACCTGGCCTGACGGCAAACGTCTGGCGATTTACGTCGCGCTCAACCTCGAAGCCTACGCTTTCGGTGAAGGCCTGATCGAAGAGATTGCCACGCCCGGCCCGGGGCCGGCGCCGGATGTGATGAACTGGTCCTGGCTGGAATACGGCAATCGCGTCGGCGGCTGGCGCCTGGCAGCCATGTTCGCCGAACTGGGCCTGCCTTGCACCCTCCTGGTCAATGCCGAGGTGTATCGCCATTGCCCGCAGTTGCCGTACGCGTTTGCCTCTATCGGCGCTGAAATCGCGGCGCATGGCCGCACCAATTCGGAGCGCCAGGGCAATCTGCCGGAGGGCGAAGAGGCCGCGCTGATTGCGCAGGCCACCAGCGCGATCGAGGCCGGCGCGGGTCGCCGCCCGAAAGGCTGGCTCGGGCCCTGGATTTCCGAGAGTACGCGGACCCCCGACCTGCTGCAGGAAGCCGGTTACCGCTATGTGCTCGACTGGTGCTGCGATGACCAGCCGTTCTGGCTCAAGACCCGTGGCGGGCGCCTTTTGGCCGTGCCCTATCCGCAGGAACTCAACGACAGCAATACCGTGATCGGGCGCCGCGTCAACCCCGACGACTTCGCCGACATGATCGTCGACAACTTCGGCGAAATGCGCCGCCAGGCGGCCGATGAGCCGCTGGTGATGGGTGTTTCGCTGCACGCGCATTGCGCCGGCCAGCCGTTTCGCCTGAAGCATTTCCGTCGCGCGCTGGCCGTAATTAGCGCGGCACTGCCCGATGTATGGGTCACCACCGCCGGCGCCATCGCCGAACACTTCATCATTGC
>JAYTDE010000550.1:0-2730 GCA_043736195.1 Burkholderiales bacterium
CAGCCAGCGCCGCGCGGCCAGCGATTGCGGATTCTGCTTGAGCACCTTGTTCAGAAAAATCTCGGCCTGGGCGAACGACTTCAGGCGGAACTCGATCGCTCCGGCCTGCAGCAGAGTCGCGGGGTTCTCCGGCGTGATGCGCAAGAGCTGCTGCGAATACTCGCGTGCCCCCTTGTAATCCTTGGTGGCGAATGCCAGTTGGGCGCCGGCCGACAGCGTCAGCGGGTGTCCTGAGGAGACCTTTTTCATCGCCTCGAATTCGCGGCCGGCATCCTCGCTCTTGCCCTGCACCAGCAGGTTCGCAAACACCGCGATGCGAGCGGGCAGCATGTCGGGGCGCACCTCGATGGCTTTGCGATAGGAAACCAGGCTTTCGTCGCGCTCGTTGCGCGCTGCCTGCAAGTCGCCCTTGAATTTCCAGGCATCTGCATTGGCGGGCTCCTGCTTGAGCACGCGCTCGATGGTTGCCAGCGCATCATCGACTTTGCGTGTAACGGCGAACATGCGTGCCTGGGTCAAGAGCGCCGGCACGAAGTCGGGCTTTTTCTCAAGCGCCCGTGCGATGGCGGCTTCCGCGCCCGCGCGGTCGCCGGTCGCCGCGAGGGCGGTGGCGAGGCTGGTTTGCACCGAGGCGCTTGCCTCCGGGGTCGACAATTGCGCCCGGTTCGCCTCCTCAGCCACGCGTTTGAACTGGCCGGTGGCAAGGTAGGCACGCATCAACAAGGGTACCGTTTCATCGGCCGGACTCTTGAGCTCCAGCGCCTTGCGCAGTTCGACTTCAGCCGATTTCGCGTCACCGGTTTCGAGCAGTACCTGACCAAGCAAGAGCCGCGCGGCGGCACGTTCCGGGTCTTTCTGCAGGGCGTTCTTGATCGCGATGATCGCGGCCTTGTTATCCCCTTTTTTGAGGAATTCGCGCGCGCTCGCGGTATGCTTTTCCGGCGAGTCATCGCTGCACGCGACCATCAGAAGCGCGGCTGCAAAGACACCTGCCAGGATGCGCGGGCTTGCGGTGGTGAAGAGTCGGATCATCGAATTACGCCGGTGTGTTGAAGCGCGGAGTCGCGCAGACGATCCGCGCGTACGCTCTTGTTCTGCTGATTCTATCCTTTGGGAAGGGTGCGATTCAAACTGATGTGGGGCGGGCGAGCTGACCAAGGCGCTTACACTCAACGGACGATGCCAATCGGGTTGCCGGCGCTGCCTGTCACATCAGTTTGAATCGCACCCCTTTGGGAATCGGTGACGCCTGGCCGCGCGACCCTGTGCTAAATTCGCTGCGCCTGCAACCCTGCCTCACCAAGGAGAATGAGAATGCCTTATGTTACCGCGCCGGACGGGGTGCGACTATATTTCGAAGAGGCGGGCAGCGGCGTGCCGGTGGTATTCGTGCATGAGTTTCTGGGGGATATCCAGGCTTGGGAACCCCAGCTACGCTATTTTTCGCGACGCTATCGGACCATCGCCTTCAATGCGCGCGGCTATCCGCCGTCGGATGTGCCGCAGCGTGCCGAGGACTACTCATTCGAGCACCAGCGCGCCGGCATTCTCGCGGCACTGGATGGTCTGCAGATCGCGCGTGCGCATATCGTCGGGCTTTCGATGGGAGCGTTCGCCACGTTTTACTTCGGCATGCGCTGGCCGGAGCGCGCGTTGTCCCTGACGCTGGCCGGTATCGGGTCGGGTTCCGGGGCGGAAACGCGTGCACAATTCGGCCGCGAATCCGAAGCCACCGCGGCCGGCCTGCTGGCGGACGGTTGGGTAGTGAATGCCGGGCCGCGCACGTTGACGCCTACCCGCGTGCAGTTGCGCAACAAGGATCCGCGTGGTTTTGCCGAGTTCGTCGAACATGTCAGTCGGCACTCGGCGCAGGGATCGGCGCTGACGTTGCAGGGCTATCAGGCGCTGCGTCCGTCGCTGGGTGATTTCACTGATGAGATGGCGCGCTGCACGGTGCCTACCTTGATCATCAGCGGCGATGAAGACGAGCCTTGCCTTGACGCCTCGCTGATGCTCAAGCGCCACATGCCGTCGGCAGGCCTGTCTTTCATTCCACAGACCGGTCATGCCTGCAATCTCGAGGAACCTGATTTGTTCAACCAGATGTGCGAGCGTTTTTTTCACCAGGTTGAGTCCGGCCAATACCGCATGCGGGATCCGCTGGCCCGTACGTTACGCATGCTTTGAGGAACCGACAGCTGTGCGCAAACTGATCATCGCGACTCCCAGCCCGTTTGCGCGCAAGGCGCGCATTGCGCTATTGGAAAAGGGCGTGGCGTTCGCGGTGGAAATCGACAATCCCTGGAGCCCGGCGGCGCGAGCGCCGGCACATAACCCGTTGGGCAAGATTCCGGTTTTGCTGACTGAAGACGACGGCGCGATTTTTGATTCAAGATCGATCGTCGAGTACGTCGAGGCGAAGTGGCCGCTGCCGCCGCTGTTGCCGGCTGGCGCCCTCGATCGTGTTGCGGTGCGCCAGATCGAAGCCCTGGCCGATGGTGTTTGCGATGCGGTGGTCCTGATTGTGCTGGAACGGGCACGTTTGCCGCAGTTGCAAAGCCGCGACTGGATCGCGCGCCAGTTCGCCAAGGTCGAGGCCGGGGTGGCCGAGGTCGAGCGCAGGCTTGCACCCGGACCATGCTACAACGGCACATGTTTCGGGCTGGCCGACATCGCGGTCGGCTGCATGCTCGGTTATCTGGACCTGCGTATGCCCGAATTCGCCTGGCG
>JAYTDE010000551.1:0-1690 GCA_043736195.1 Burkholderiales bacterium
CTGGCGCACCAGTCCACTCCCGGCAATGACGCGCTGCTGCTGATGGACGAACGCGCCGGCCGCGCGGTGGCGCAGGAACATCAATTGCGCGTGGCCGGCACCGCTGCGGTGATCGGCATGGCGCAGACGCGTGGACTGATCCCGAGCGCTCGCAAGGTCTTCGAGGTGCTGCTGCAGACCGACTTCCGGATTTCCGCCGAGGCCATCCGGACGGTGCTCGCACGCGTGGAAGCCCGCTAGAGATTGCGCCCCAGGCGCCGCCGGACCATTTTGCTGGCGTCAGCAAAATGGTCGACGTGGTTAATGGCAGGCAGTTTGAGGTCAACTACCTGGCGCTCAACCGTCGCGAGGCGCATAACCTCGGTCCGGCATTTCCCTTCATTGAAAAGCACGACACTTTTGCCTGTTGTCGAACCTAAAATAGGAACCTGCCATGTTCGACTACCCCGTGACCCTGACGCCCGATGACGGTACCGTGCTGGTGACATTCGCCGATGTGCCGGAGGCGATCACCTTTGGTGCCGATGAAGGCGAGGCTTTGCGCAACGCCGTCGACGCGCTGGAGACTGGCTTGTCGTTTTATGTGGATGCGGGCAACCCGCTGCCAAAACCAAGCAGGCCCAAGCGCGGTCAGAAGACGGTACGCCTGCCCACGTCGACTTGAACAAAGTCTCTGTAGATGAACTGAAAGTCCAACGTGACCGTCTAAACCACCTACAGCCGGGCCCGCGCGCAACTCAAGGCGCTCATGGATCGCGCTGTCGATGATCGGGAAGTCATCGTCGTGCGGCGCCGCGCGGGCGGGGACGTAGCGATGATCGCGGCCGACGAGCTGGAAAGCCTGCTCGAGACGGCGCATTTGCTACGGTCCGAAAAGAACGCGGAACGCCTTCTGGCAGCGCTTTACCGGGCACGCGGGAAAGCGCTCGAAGCCACGCCCCTCGCTACATAGGCCTACGCCGAGCGCACCAGCCGCCCCGGCAGCGCCCCGGTGGCCTTGCCGCGCTCCATCACCAGCTCACCGGCGACAAACGTCGCCTCATAGCCGGTGGCGTTTTGCACCAGGCGCCGCCCGCCGGCCGGCAGGTCGTAGGTCATTTGCGGGGCGCCCAGGTTGAGCTTGGCGTAGTCGATCAGGTTGATATCGGCCTTCATGCCGGGCAACAGCGCGCCGCGGTCATGCATGCCAAGGCCCCGTGCGTTGCGCTGCGTTTGCGCATGCACCAGGAATTCCAGCCCAAGCTTCGGCCCGCGCTCGCGATCGCGCGACCAGTGGGTGATCAGGTAGGTCGGGTAGCTGGCGTCGCAGATGTAGCCGCAGTGGGCACCGGCGTCGCCCAGGCCCAGGAGCGTGGCCGGGTTGCTGAGCATTTCACGCACTACGTCCAGGTTGTTGTCGCTGTAGTTGTAGAGCGGAAAATAGAACTTCTTTTTGCCGCCGTCTTCGAGCATCAGGTCGTAGGCCACGTCTTCCGGACTGCGATTGGTCGCTTTGGCGATGCCGGCCACGCTGTCTTCGAACCTGGGTTCGTAATTGGCGTGGTCCTGGCTCAACGGAAAGAGCTTGTGGAAATCGCGCGTGATACTGGCGAGGCGCCAGTTTTCTGGCGGCGTGGCGGCTTCCCTGATCAGGCGGGCGCGCAGGGCCGGGTCGGACAGGCGCACCACCCGCTCGGCCAAGGGCAGGTGG
>JAYTDE010000552.1:0-1503 GCA_043736195.1 Burkholderiales bacterium
CCACAGCGTTCAATCATCAGGGAGTGACAGGCTTTGGCCGCAGTCGCGACACGCCAGCACTCAGGGCCGAATTGTAGGGAGTCAGTGTAGTATGGTCAACCCTCAATTAGCCTTTTAAAATCAATTACTTATCATTATGCCTTTGGCATAAGCCTGCGAAATCAGTCGCTTGGCGCTATACTTTACCCGGCATTATTTTTCTGAAAGAAAAACTTGAAATATCAAGACCTTAGAGAATTTATCCAGGGATTGGAAGCGATTGGCGAGCTCAAACGCGTGCCGTTTGAGGTCTCGCCGCGGCTCGAGGTCACCGAGATCTGCGATCGCGTCTTGCGCGCCGGCGGCCCGGCCCTGCTGTTCGAGCGACCGTCCGGCCATAGCATGCCGATGTTGGCCAACCTGTTTGGCAACGTCAAGCGGGTGGCGCTGGGCATGGGCGTGGAAGCTGCCACCGAGGCTGAAGCATTGCTGCGCCTGCGCGAAGTCGGCAAGTTGCTGGCGTTCCTGAAGGAACCTGAGCCACCCAAGGGCCTGCGCGACGCCTGGGAAAAGTGGCCGGTCTTGCGGCAGGTTCTCAACATGGCGCCGAAGGTGGTTTCGAACCCCGCATCTCAGCAGGAGCGCCGCGAAGGCCCGGATGTCGACCTCGGAGCGCTGCCGATCCAGACCTGCTGGCCCGGCGACGTCGGACCGCTGATCACCTGGGGCCTGACGGTCACCCGCGGGCCGCACAAGACACGGCAGAACCTGGGCATCTATCGGCAACAGGTGATCGGCCGCAATCAACTCATCATGCGCTGGCTGGCCCATCGCGGTGGTGCACTGGATTTTCGCGAGCATGCACTCACTTCACCCGGGATGCCGTTCCCGCTTGCGGTCGTTCTCGGTTGCGATCCGGCAACCATGCTGGGGGCAGTGACGCCGGTGCCCGACTCGCTCAGCGAATACCAGTTCGCCGGCCTGTTGCGTGGTGCGCGCACCGAACTGGCCAAGTGCCTGGGTTCCGACCTGCAGGTACCTGCCACCGCCGAGATCGTGCTGGAAGGTTCGATTCGTCCCGACGCGGCTGACCCGAGCGGATTCGAAAGCGCTGTCGAAGGCCCGTTTGGCGACCACACCGGTTACTACAACGAGACTGAGCGCTTCCCGGTATTCACCGTCGACCGCATCACCTCAAGGCGCGCGCCGATCTATCACACCACCTATACCGGCAAACCGCCGGACGAACCGGCCATGCTGGGGGTGGCCTTAAACGAGGTCTTCGTACCGCTTTTGACACGGCAGTTCCCGGAAATCACCGATTTCTACCTGCCACCGGAGGGCTGCTCCTACCGGCTGGCGGTGGTCAGCATGAAAAAAGCCTATCCGGGCCATGCCAAGCGCGTGATGTTCGGGGTCTGGAGTTTCCTGCGCCAGTTCATGTACACCAAGTTCATCATCGTCACCGATGACGACATCAACATCCGCGACTGGCGCGAAGTGATCTGGGCCATGACCACACGC
>JAYTDE010000553.1:0-8249 GCA_043736195.1 Burkholderiales bacterium
GCGATCCCGGTCTTGTCGCGCATGTCCTTGACATTGCCGCCGGCACAAAACGCGCTGCCGGCACCGGTGAGAATCACCGCCTTGACCGACATGTCGGCACGCACCCGTTCGCAGGCGGCCACCACTTCGGCCCATTGCGAGGGCGTCGACAGTGCGTTGCGCTCGTCGGGCTTGTTGAGGGTGAGGGTGACTACGCCCCCGGAATAATCATATTTGACGAAGTCCATGCTTGGCATCTTTCGGGCGGTTCTGGTGGATGGATTCGCGCGGGCCGGCAGCCGCCGCCCGTACGAGTGCAGGTTTGGGCGCTATTCAGCCTTGGCCCCGGACTCCTTGATCGCCCTGGCCCAGCGCGGCATTTCGGCGCGGATATAGGCGGCATACTCGGCCGGCGTGCTGCCCAGTACGTCCGCACCCTGGCCTGCCAGGCGCGCGCGCACGCCGGCATCCTGCATGGCCTTGTTGATCTCGGCATTGAGGCGGGTCACGATCTCCGCCGGCGTACCGGCCGGCACCACAACGCCTTGCCAGGCGGCGGCGTCGAAGCCGGGCAGTCCGGACTCATTGAAGGTCGGCAGGTCAGGCAGCACCTGCGAGCGCCTGGCACTGGTCACCGCGATGGCGCGCAGGCGGCCGTCCTTGATGTAGGGCAGCGCGGTATTGATGGTGTCAGTCATGAATTGCGTTTGCCCGGCGGCCAGATCGACTAAGCCCGGCGCGCTGCCCTTGTAGGGCACATGCTGGGTCGACAAGCCCATCTGCGCCGACAGCATGGCGCTGGCCAGGTGCGTGATGGTGCCGCTGCCCGAGGAGGAGTAGTTGATCTGCCCCGGTTTTGACTTCACCAGATCGACGAATTCCTTCATGTTCTTCGCCGCTACGGCAGGGTTGACTACCAGCACCATGGGGATCGCCGCGGTCAATACCACGGGTACGAAATCCTTGAGGGTGTCGTAGCTGGCCTTGCCGTACAGCGCCGGATTGATGACGATTGCCGAAGTGTTGTAGAAAATCGTGTAACCATCGTTGGGTGCCTTGGAAGCCAGCTCGGCGCCGATGTTGCCGCCGGCGCCCGGCTTGTTGTCGACCAGTACCTGCTGACCCAACTGTTCGCCGAGCTTCTGCGCCAGCACGCGCGAGACGATGTCGGTCGGCCCACCCGGCGGGAACGCGAGGATCATGCGGATCGGCTTTGCCGGCCAGGTCTGGGCCTGCACCAGCGTTGCGCAGGTGATGCCGATGGTGATGCCAAGGATGCGAGTCCAGTGATACATTGAAGTCTCCGTCGATGCCTTGTGGTTTCTCAAAAGCTTGGGGGCGTGGGTTGTGCCTGGGTCGGTACCGCAGGCACGGATTCAGGCGTCGAAACGGTCCAGCACAGTACCGGGGCCGCGTTCGAGTTGCGCGTAAGTGCTGCCATCATGTACCTGGATGCCGTTGACCCAAACGCCGTGCACACCGCGGCTTTCGCGCACCATGCGCGAGCCGCCACCGGGCAGATCGGCCAAGGCCTGCGGTTTCGAGATGCCCACCAGCGCCGGATCGAACAGCAGCATATCGGCCGGCGCACCGGGCACCAGGCGGCCACGCCCGGGAATGCGGAACCGCGCCGCCGGCTCGCTGGTGAGGCGGCGAATCCCCTCCTGCAGTGTGAAGGCACCGGTCTGGCGCACCCAGTGTGCCAGGAAGTGCAGGCCGAAGCCGGCGTCGCACATGTAGAGCAGATGCGCGCCGGCGTCCGACAAGGTGATCACGCCGGCGCGGTGCTTGAGTAATGGGGCTACGCCGGCATCGACATTCTGGAAAAATTTGCCGAGAAAATGAGTGCGCAGGTCTTCCTTCAATGCCATGTCGAAAAATGCGTCTACCGGGTCGCAACCCAGTTTGCGGCCCATGGCGGCAATGGTCAGGCCTTCGAACGCAGCATGTTCCGGCTGCGCTGTCAGACTCACTTCGAGGCGCTCCCAGTTGCCCAGGAACAGAATGCCGGCTTTCGGGCTTTTCAGGTTGGCGCGAAATGCGCTGCGGAATGCCGGATCTGCGTAGATCCGCTTCAGGTTCGCGTGGTCGGCGCCCTGGATGGCGTCGAAAGCGCTGTGCGAGAGCAGCACATACGGGTCGGTCAGGGTGAAGTCGAACGACAGCGGCTGGCAACTGGTCAGAATGTAGACTTCATTGCCGCGATCGAGCGCCGCGGCGCATTCATCGTAGTAGGCAAGAGCTCGCTCGGGCGCCGCTTCGTTGTACATCGTCAGAACCGTCGAGATATAGGCCGGTCGCCCGGTCGCCGCGGCGATCGATTCCATCACCGCCGGCGTTGCGCGTGACCCGGTCGCGCTCATGAAGACGCCGCGCCCGACATCACCCAGCACGCCGGTCAGGGCGCGCAGTTCGGCTTCGCTGGCGATGGTCGAAGGCATCGGCCGGCCGGCGTAGCCGCTGTGGTTCGGCGAGAACGATGAAGCGAAACCGATTGCGCCCGCATCCATCGCCACCCGCACTTCGCGGCGCATAGCCGCGAGTTCGTCGCGGGTGACTTCGGCGCGCTCGGACGCGGCCTCGCCCATGACCGCGGTACGAATCACCGAGTGCCCGGCGAATACCGCGGTATTCAAGTACGGCGCGGTGCGTCGCAATAGCGCCATGTACTCGGGAAAGCTTTCAAATTCCCAATTGACACCGGTCATCAGCGCATGCAGATCCATGCCTTCGACCACCGACAGATTCTTCATCATGGTTTCGCGCATCGGTGCCGGGCAGGGTGCCACGCCAAACCCGCAATTGCCGATCACCGCGGTGGTCACGCCGAGCGCGGGCGAGGGCGACATGCTGCGGTCCCATGTGACCTGCGCGTCGTAATGGGTATGCAGGTCGACGATGCCGGGCATCAGGGCCAGCCCGCCAGCGTCAACCGTTTGCCGCGCGCTATCAGTCGCGCGGCCGATCAGGCTGACACGGCCGGCGTCAACCGCGACATCGGCTTGTTGCGGCGGGTTGCCCAGGCCGTCAAAAACCTGGGCGCCGCGGATGATGAGATTGTGCATGCGGATTCCGTTGCGAAAAAACGAATTATCGCCTACCGGGCGTATTCGGTTTTGCCGCGCCGCAGCCGGCATACCTTGCCGATCCATCGCCAGTGGCCGTCACTCGAGCCCACGTTCGCGCAGGTGCGCGCGAACCGTGCGGCGCGTGCCGTCGCCGCGACTGTGAACACGTCGCGATCGCGCTGCCAGTGATCCGATGCCGCGCGGTCGCGACAGGCCGCCCATAAGGCATCGGTCCGGGCCAGCAGTCGGTCACGCTGGCCTGGACCGGGGCGTCGGGTGAACGGGCGGGAAAGGACGCGAGAAGTGTCTTGGGCATTGGCGGTAAAGGCGTGGCGGTAAAGGCGTGGCGGTAAGCCGGGCGAATATACCCAGTGCACCGAAAAACAACACCCTGCTTGCGCGGGATCGCGAAACCCGCTACATTCAAAACCTATGGCTCGCACATCTTCATCCATCTTCGCCATTGCCTCGATTTACGGCAGCCCCGCGCTCATGCGCGTCCTGGGCCTGCTGCTGCGCCCCGCGCGCTAAAAACCCTCCCCACAATTCGGTCGCAGTACGCGCACAAAGCGCCGTGAGGTTCTTTGTGTACTAGCGCCACTGCGTCCGGTCCCGATTTGCACCCACCCTTGAAGGAGACCGCCATGAGCAGCGACAAATTGATCATATTCGACACCACCTTGCGCGACGGCGAGCAAAGCCCCGGCGCATCCATGACCAAGGAAGAGAAGATGCGCATCGCGCGCCTGCTCGAAAAGTTGAAGGTCGATGTGATTGAAGCCGGCTTTCCGGCGTCGTCCAATGGCGACTTCGAAGCCGTCAAGGCGATCGCCAACACCATCAAGGACGCGACCATCGCCGGTCTGTGCCGGGCCAACGATCGCGACATCCAGCGCGGCATCGATGCGTTGAAGGGTGCGAAGTCGTGGCGCGTGCATACCTTCATCGCGACCTCGGCCCTGCACATGGAGAAAAAGCTGCGCATGAGTCCGGACCAGGTTTTCGAGCAGGCCAAACTTGCGGTGCGCTATGCCCGCAACCAGTGTCCGGATGTGGAGTTTTCACCCGAAGATGGCTATCGTTCCGACATGGACTTCCTGTGCCGCGTGCTCGAAGCCTGCATCAACGAAGGTGCTACCACCATCAACGTGCCCGATACCGTAGGCTACGCGGTGCCTGAACTGTACGGCGAGTTCTTCAAGACGCTGCGCACGCGGATTCCGAACAGCGACAAGGCGGTCTGGTCGGCGCACTGTCACAACGACCTCGGCATGGCGGTGGCCAATTCACTGGCGGCCGTCACCATGGGCGGGGTGCGCCAGGTCGAGTGCACCATCAACGGCCTGGGCGAACGCGCCGGCAATACCTCGCTCGAAGAATTGGTGATGGCCATCAAGACACGCCGCGATTTCTTCAAGCTCGAAACCCGCATCGACACCACCCAGATCGTGCCGGCGTCACGCCTGGTATCGCAGATCACCGGATTCGTGGTGCAGCCCAACAAGGCAGTGGTTGGCGCCAACGCCTTCGCCCACGCCTCGGGCATTCACCAGGACGGCGTGCTCAAGGCGCGCGACACCTATGAAATCATGCGTGCCGAAGACGTGGGCTGGAGCGCCAACAAGATCGTGCTGGGCAAGCTCTCCGGCCGCAATGCCTTCCGCCAGCGCCTGCAGCAACTCGGTATCGAACTCGAAGCCGAAGCGCAGTTGAACGAGGCCTTTGCGAAATTCAAGGATTTGGCCGACAAGAAGGCGGTGATCTTCGACGAAGATATTCAGATGCTGTTCGCCGACCACAACGCCGACGAGACCGGCGAGCACTACAAGCTGATCGCCATGAAGCAGTCGAGCGAAATGGGCGAAAAGCCGCAAGCCAGCGTTACCCTGACCGAAGCCGGTGCCGAACGCAAGGCAGAGGCACAAGGCTCCGGGCCGGTCGATGCCACCTTCAAGGCCATCGAAAGCATCGCCAAGAGCGAGGCTGAACTGGTGCTGTACTCGGTCAACGCCGTGACGCAGGGCAGCGATAGCCAGGGCGAGGTCACGGTGCGATTGTCGAAGGCCGGGCGCATCGTCAACGGCGTCGGCGCCGACACCGATGTCATCGTCGCTTCGGCGCGCGCTTACGTGAGCGCGCTCAACAAACTGTTCGACAAGAGCGAGCGCTTGAATCCGCAGACCAGCGGCACGGTTTGAGTGATGGTTGCCTGAGCGATACGGACCGATTGCAAGTGTATTGACGCCGATGGATCGGGCGATCCTCGATCTATCGGCTAACCCCTGGCGCGCAACCACAAGTGGCGCGCCAGGGGAGCACTGCATCACCAACCAGGCAGCAGCATGAGTCTGTGAGCTTCGTAAGTGCGCGCACCGTTTGCGCGAGGCGAAAAAAAGCGCGGACCGAAGTCCGCGCCAGGCACCCTGTGTCCGTAAACGGTCAGGCGATTCTGCGGCGGCGCGCAGCGCCGGCCACAACCAGCAGGCCGGCCAGCATCATCGCGATTTCGGAAGGCTCCGGTACCGCCAGAGCGAACATTTGCTGCGCGATGAATCCATGCGCCGCGGTGGTTGGGTGGATGCCGTCCCAGAACAGCGAGGTGGCGCAACCGCCTATGGCCCCGCATGCGTTGGTGGTGTTGGTGAAGCCGCTTGCCACCGCGAGTGTGGCCAGGTTGGAAATGTCGAAAACATGGACGCCCGCTTCCCCGGCAAGGCGCGTCGTCAAGGCGCCGTTAAGAGAGCCCGAGATGAGTGAGCCCAATTGTGATCCGGTCAGGCCGGAAGCGGTGAAAGGGACGGCGCCAAAGGCAGGGGTAAGACCAAGATTGGGTGTATTCCAGACGATGATATGCTGCGCACCGCCGGCCTGAAGCTGGTCGACGATGGTGCCGATGTCATTCGCATACTGTGAAGCTGACGCACCCGTGGTCGAGCCAATCACGCCGAAATCCGACTGTCCTGCCAGCGCCACAAACGTTGCGCGCACGTTGTTGCCGCCGCCTGCCACGACATAGAGCGCATTGGCCGACAGCGGGCCCGGATTGGCACCAAGGTACGTGTTGGCCTGGGTTTTCAGGCTTGGAAGCGGAAATTGTGGAAAAGACGGATGGAGGATCTGATCGGTCCCGGAAACAGCTCCTCCGTGCGCGTAGTTCGTGCCGCCGGCATTCGACGGGCTGAGTGGCACACCGAGCATTCCGGCAAACTGTGTGGACCAGACCGCCCCGTTCGAATAGGTTGCGAAGGGATTGCTCAAGGTGCCGCCAAATTCGGCGTAGGTTTGTGTCGGAATGTAGGAATTGCCGAAAGCCGGCAAGGCCGTTTGTCCGGTAGCCGTGCCGATCAAGGGATGCAGCGTATTGTTGCCGCTGTCTGACAGACTGTCACCAAAAATGACCAGGCTCGAATACGGCAAGGCCACCACCGCATGCGCGGAGGTCGCAACCACCAATCCAATGGCTGCAAGAATCAGTTTGATCGAACGGGCTTTCATGATGCCTCCGGGTTGCTGTTACGTTCGCGCTGCAATCCGGGGTGCTCGCGGAAATCGCAACTCGATGTTTTTTATCAACCGATTAGTATGCCGTCGACAGCTGATTGCGTCAATCAGGCTTGATAGCCCGAAATGGCTATTGAATAAGTCGAAAACGCAGGAAACTTGCGTTGCATGAAACGTTTTATGCCGTTGTCATCGATTTTTCTTGATCTTGCGCGAACCACGTGTGTCGCACCTGCATCAGGCTCTACCGATCGCGGTAAAGTGTGGTTTTTGGATCAACTCAATGGTGGAGATGGTAAATGTCAAAGATTGTGAAATTATCCGGGACGCGCAAAGCCAAGCCTGTGCCCATCTCGCCGGCCGAACGCGAAGCACGCATTAACCTGGCCGCCTGTTACCGCTTGGCGGCCCATTATGGCTGGACCGACCTGATCTACACCCACATTTCGGCGCGCGTGCCGGGGCCGGACGAGCATTTTTTGCTCAATCCCTTCGGCTTCATGTTCGACGAGATTACGGCGTCCTGCCTGGTCAAGGTCGATCTCGACGGCAACATCGTCGACCCGTCGCCACATCGCATCCATCGTGCCGGGTTTGTGATCCACAGCGCGATTCACGCCGCGCGGCCGGATGCCGGTTGCGTGATCCACTCGCACACCCGCGCCGGCATGGCGGTATCGATGATGAAATGCGGGCTTCTGCCGTTATCGCAGCACGCCATGTTGTTTCACGGGAAAGTGGCGTATCACGTAAGCGAAGGCTTTGCGCTGGATCTCGAGGAACGTGCGCGCCTGGTCGGTGACATGGGCGACAAGCCGGTGATGATCCTGCGCAACCACGGCACCCTGATCGCCGGCGAAACGGTGGCGCAGGCGTTCTCGATGATGTGGCACCTGGAAAAAGCCATGCAGGCGCAGATCGACGCGCTGGCCAGCGACAAGAAGCTCACCTACCCGTCGGAGGCGGTGGCCGAGCAGATCGCCGGGCACGGTTTCACCAAGGCCAAGATCGAGCAGTACGCCGATGGTGCGAGCCCGCTGGGCCGACTCGAATGGCCGGGCCTCTTGCGCATGCTCGATCGTATGGATCCAAGCTTCCGCGATTAGCGTTCGACATGTTGGGCGCATGGCATGGGAGCGGTTGCTCCAGGCGCGAGGTTTGGAGCCCAGCCTGTGGCGCAGGTTCGCGTAGACCCAGGGTTGCTGAGCATTGCGACATGACCTATGCCAAACCGGCAGGCCTGACGGTTGCCGGATTTGAGGGTATGGCTGGCGAGTCGCTCGAGTGCCGCCCGGGCCTGGACGACGAAGCGCTGTAGCCCGAGCGTTTCAAGTGAGGCGAGTGCGGTCTCGGCATGCCGCCGCGCGCCATCCGAATCGCCCGCTGCTTCGAGCACCTCGCTCAATTCCAAGTGCGTGCGACTTGCCTCGAACGGCGCGCCCATATCCTCGAACGTCCCGATGGTCTCTTGTAGGCATGCGCCGGCCGCCACCAGGTCACCCGAGTGCCGCGCGATGCGCCCGAGAATCCGCTGGGTCCAACCCAGACCGTAGATGTACCCGGAGTCGCGCGTCAACTTGATCCCCTCTAGCAGCCTGTGGGCTTAGGAAACGTCGGCTGCAAATCGGCCGCAGCGGTCCATTTTTCACCGCCTTCTTGGCCCATAGCTGGGCTATGGGCCTTCGAATTCGGCAAAAACTG
>JAYTDE010000554.1:0-5041 GCA_043736195.1 Burkholderiales bacterium
AGCGGCGCGCTCGACTTCCTGGGGGTCAGCCCCGCTGCGCCGTGCCGGATAAGCCGCCAACGCCGGATCAGCCCACAACTCACCGGGTTCGACCGCGCCCTTTTGGGTATCGAACGGCAGCGACAGATGCGCGGCGCCGCTGCGACCACTGTTCATGGCCGAGAAGGCAGCGCGCAAAAGACGTGGAATGTCGTTGGCCGCGTTGGCCACGCCGTTCCATTTGGTGAGCGGCCGAAACAGGGCGACCTGGTCAAGCTCGGTCAGCGTATAGCGCCCGCGCGAGGTGGTGGCGATATCACTGGTGATCGCGAGCACCGGAATCGACGACTCGTTGGCCTCCACCACGCCGGGCAGGATATAGGTGGCGCCACCGCCGGACGGGCCTTCGCAAACGCCGGGACGGCGGGCGATGCGCGCATAACCGTCGGCCATGTAGGCGGCAGAGCGCTCGTCGCGCGTCAACACATGGGTGATGCCGTGGTCAAGCCGGGCCAGCGCGTCATAGAACGGCAGGCTGGTATCGCCGCACAGGCCGAATAGATGTTTCACGCCGTAGAGTTGCAGCATGCGCACCAGCGCTTCGGCGCCATTCAGGGGAGACATTTGCTTGAATCCTGTTGCTTGAGGGAACAGCATTATCGCGCCCTCCGCCTTTCAGCCAGTAGCCGTCTTGAAGCGCTATGATCTGCACATGCGTGCACTGGATCACATCGTCTTCAATACCCGCGATCGCATGGACGAGGTCGTGGCGCTGTTCGAGCGCCTGGGGTTCTTCGTCACCGCGCGCGGCCATCACTCATTGGGCTCGATCAACCACACGGTGGTGTTCGAAAATGACTATCTTGAACTGTTGGGCTATCCGCACGGGGCACCGCCTGTGCGACGCCCGGAACTTGCGGCCCGCCCGCTCGGCCTGATGGCTACCGTGCTGCGCAGCACCGATGCCGATGTGACCCATGCGGAATTGGTACACGTCGGACTCGCTCCGCGGCCGGTGCAAGCCTTCTCGCGTCCGGTCGAATTGACTGACGGTGCGATTGAAGATGCATCTTTCCGGGTCACCCGGCTCGAACCCGATGCCGTGCCGGGCTCCTGGTTTTACTTTTGCCAGCATCTGACTCCCGCTCTGGTGTGGCGCCGGGAATGGCAGGCCCACGCCAACGGTGCACGCGGCATGGCCGTGATCGACATCGGCATACCGGACATCGAAGCAGCCGCGCCGCTTTACTCGGCGTGCACGGCAAGCACCGCGACGCGCGCGAATGACGCGCTGTTGTTTCAGCTTGGCGCCGTGCAGTTGAGGCTTGCGCGAACCGCGGCCGGCGCCGACATGACCGGGCTCAGCTTTTACGTACCCGCACTGGACCCCGTGCGCAGCCGCCTGCTGCGTAACGGAATCCGTTTCGCCCGTCACGAGGCTGCCATAGATATCGACCCGGATGCGACCTTTGGCTGCAGGCTACAATTCGTAGCTCAGGCACGTTAGGTGCTTGGGCTGGATCTTCCGGTTCATACAGAGCCGTAGCCTGCCCCCCTCAAGGAGAATTCATGCGCTTTACAACATCGATTGCCGCCGCACTGCTGATCCTGGCGGGCGGCGCACAAGCCCAAACAAAATGGGACATGCCCACCGCGTACGCGCCAGTCAATTTTCATACTGAGATCGCCGTTGCCTTCGCGGCTGAAGTCGATCGTGCGACCAGCGGCAAGCTCAAGATCACGGTGCATCCCAACGCCTCGCTATTCAAGGCCCCTGAAATCAAGCGCGCGGTGCAGACCGGTCAGGCACAGTTGGGCGAGATCCTGCTGGTCAATTTCGAGAACGAATGGAGCGGTTACGGCATGGATGGACTGCCATTCCTTGCCGCCAATTTCAAGGAGGCGCAAAAACTCTACGCCGCGCAAAAGCCTGCGCTGGAGAAGAAACTGGCCGAAGGCGGCATGATGTTGCTGTATGCGGTGCCGTGGCCGCCGCAGGGCCTGTATGTCAGGAAGGAGATCGACTCGGTAGCCGATATGCGCCGCGTCAAGTGGCGCGCCTACAGCCCGTCGACAGCCAAGATAGCCGAACTGATCGGCGCGCAGCCGGTCACCATCCAAGCCGCTGAACTAAGCCAGGCCCTGGCCACCGGTGCGGTCGAATCGTATATGTCGTCAGGCGCGACCGGATACGACTCCAAGACCTACGAGCACATCAAGATCTGGTACGACACCCAGGCCTGGTTACCGAAAAATGCCGTACTGCTCAACAAAAAGTCGTTCGATGCGCTCGACAAGCCGACCCAGGACGCGGTTCTCAAGGTAGCACGCGACACCGAAGTGCGCGGCTGGAAAGTCTCCGATGAGAAAAACGAGTGGTACAAGAAGGCACTGGCCGAAAAAGGCATGAAGATCCTCAAGCCCTCGGCGAAATTGACCAACGACTTCAAGCAGGTCGGCAGCATCATGCTCGAAGACTGGCTCAAAAAGGCAGGTCCTGAAGGCAAGGCGATTGTTGATGCCTACCGCAAGTAAGCATTTGACCGGATGCGCGCGCATCACGTGATGCGAGGACATCCGCAGTTTGCGTACGGCGCCGCGGGATTCCTCGCGGCGTTTTTCGTTTGTGCGAACGCTGGCGCGATGGCGCTTCACGGCAAGGCACAGCCTTTCCAGGGCGTGGCCAGGTAGGCCATGCACGTTGCCGTGATTGGTGCGGGCATCGTCGGCGCATGTTGTGCCGTGGAGCTTCTGCGCGACGGCCATCAGGTAACGCTCATCGAGCCGTGTGACCCGGGTGGCGAGCAGGCGGCCAGCTACGGCAACGGCGCCTGGATCAGCCCGGCATCGGTGGTACCGATGTCGATGCCCGGGCTGTGGAAAAAGATTCCCGGCTATCTGTTCGATGCAAGCGGGCCGCTCACCCTGCGCCTGGGCGCCTTGCCCGCACTCTTTCCATGGCTGCGGCGTTTCGTGCTGGCAGGTTGCAGCGTCGCACGGGTTGAGCGCACCGCTCGGGCGCTCGCGCGCCTGTTGGGTGATGCGCCAGGGCGGCATCGTGCGCTTGCCGCCGAAGCCGGGGTTGCGGGCCTGATCGAAAGCAAAGGCCTTCTATACGCCTATGCCAATCGCGCCGGCTTTGAGGCGGAAGCCCTGGCGTGGCGCTTGCGGCGTGACAACGGCGTCGCCTGGCGCGAACTCGACGCGACGGCGTTGCATCAGTTGCTGCCGATGCTCGATGCCGCATACGGGTTCGGCATCGTGGTGGATGCCGGTGCGCACTGTCGCGATCCTGGCGCCTATGTAGGCGCGCTGGTGCGGCATGCCAGGACACGCGGGGCAAAGCTTGCGCAGGCGCGTGCCAAGGGCTTCGAAATCGTTGAACGACGCCTGCGCGCGGTGCTTACGGACGTCGGGCCGATTGCCTGCGACCGTGCGGTGATCGCCGCCGGCATCGGCTCCAAGGCCCTGGCGCGCGCCGCCGGCGATCGCGTTTTTCTCGAAAGCGAGCGCGGCTATCATGTGGTGATCAGTGCGCCGGGCTTCGAACTTCCAATGCCCGTGATGCCGGCTGACGGCAAGATGGCCAATACGCCCACCAACCACGGCCTGCGTCTGGCCGGCCAGGTGGAATTGACCACGCCGGATGCCGCACCCGATTGGCGACGCGGCGAGATTCTCCTCGGTCATGCCAGGCGCGCCTATCCACAATTGCGTCAGCAAGCAGAATCTGGTGAGGTGAAACGTTGGATGGGAGATCGCCCTTCGACCTCGGACGGGCTGCCGGTATTGGGCCCCGCAAGCGGCTCGCCGGATGTGATTCACGCCTTTGGCCACGGCCATGTCGGATTGGCCTGCGGGCCTATCAGCGGACGCATTGTGGCCGACTTGCTTGGCGGAAAAATCGGCGCGGCGGACTGTGCCGCGTATGCCGCGGGACGTTTCGCCTGATCAGTTGGCGCGTTGCAGGGTGAAAAAGAAGGTAGCGCCTTCGCCGGGAGCGCCCTTGGCCCAGATGCGGCCGTGATGGCGCTCGATGATCTGCTGTGCGGTCGCCAGACCGATCCCCAGACCGTCATAGTCGGCAGTGGAATGCAGCCGTTGAAATGGCTCGAACAGGCGATCGGCATCCTGCATGTCAAACCCGGCACCGTTGTCGCGAACGAAAAACACTGATTCGCCGTTGATTTCGCAGACACCGAATTCAATCGCGGGTGCAGCGTTTTTGGCGCTGTATTTTTGCGCGTTGGCCAGAAGATTTTCCAGCACGATGCGCGCAAGCACCGGGTCGGTATCGGCCGCGAGGCCGCTGGCGATGCGCGTTTGCACCGTCAACTTGGCCGTGGCGGCAGTCAGATGCGCGACAACATCTTCTGCCATTACGCTCAAGTCCACACGCGAACGATGAATTTCGCGGTTTTCGGCCTGCGCCAGCGCCAGCAGGCCTTCGATGAATTCGTTCATGCGCCGGCCGCTTTTTTCTATATTGGCCAACAGCCGCGCCGACTCGCCTTGCGCCTCGCTCGGCTGGGTATCCATCAACAGGCCGGTGAATCCGAGAATGCCGCGCAACGGCCTGCGCAGTTCATGCGCAACCGCGTGGCTGTATGACTTGAGGGCGGCGTTCTGGCGTACCAGTGTCAGGGTTTTTTCCGCCACCCGATGCTCAATCGTCGCGTTTAGCATGGTCAGCTCCAGCTGCGTGCTGCGGCGCTCCTCGTAGGCCAGCGCCAGCCGGCTTTCAAGTGCCCGCATTTCCTGGACCAGGCGCGCGATTTCGTCGTCGTCGGAGGGCCGCGCGGCATCATCGTTGACCATCATGCGCGAATAGCTTTTGCGCAGTTGCGCATTGACCGCATCCACCAGTTCCTGGGCCTCGAACGGTTTGGCCAGGAAATCGTCGGCGCCACCGACCATGCTCTTGCGAAAGCGCTGACGCGAACCATCCACGGTCAGGTAGATCACCGGAATGGCATGGGTAGCCTCGCCCTGTCGAAGCGAATCCAGCAACGCATCTCCGGTGGTGTCGGGCAGGTAATGGTCGAGAATGATCAGATCGGGT
>JAYTDE010000555.1:0-4216 GCA_043736195.1 Burkholderiales bacterium
CCGAGGTGCCGTCCTTCCTTTCGGCCATGCGCTACGTCCTGCCGCGCGCCATCATGCGCATGAACCTTGAGCCGGCCTACGCCGACCCGACGCGCCTCACCGATGCGGTGGTCGACCGCTACCATGCGCTCATGCTCCTGCCCGGCGTGCGCGAGGCCATGCTGGTGCGCATGCGGCAAACCGTGTTGCAACCTCCGGAGCCATTGCTCAGGCAGATCGAGGCGCCGGTGCTCTTGCTGTGGGGCGAGAAGGACGCGATGATTCCCGCGGCCAATGCGCAGGACTATGTGAAGGTGCTGAAGAAAGGCACCGTCGTGATCCTGCCCGGCTTGGCGCATGTGCCGCAGGAGGAGGACGCGGCGCGCTCGCTGGTGCCGGTGCAGGTGTTTCTGAAGTGAGGTCGTGACACTTGTCGTGCTGACAAAAGCGTGGGTGACCAAACCTCAACGCTCCTCGCCGAAGAGGCCTTCCGCAGAGCTATCCAGTTGACGCTTCACGACTTTCCAGTCCGGGACATAACGGTCCAGCAGGCGATAGAACGCCGGCCCATGGTGGTGGTGCCGCAGGTGGCAAAGTTCATGGACGATCACATAGTCGATGGCTTCGCGAGGCGCGCGAACCAGCAGCGGATTTATGGTCAGGCGCCCGTTGGGTGAACAGCTGCCCCAGCGGCTTTGCATGACCCTGAACGCCACTGTTGGCGCCTGCCGCACCCACGGCAGGCGCGCCGCCAGATCGGCAACCCGGCGGGCCAGCCACTCGCGGGCGCGCAAGCGATACCAGTCCAGTGCCAGGCTACGCACCCGCTGCGGGTCGCGAACATGTACGTTTACCCGGAGTTGGCCTCCTGCAAGAGCCGCGCCTTCGGGCTTGCCCGCTTCATGCGTGACCTTGAGCATGTAGCGCCGGCCCAGGTAGCGCTGCGATTCGCCGCTTACCCAGTCGCGCCGCATCAGTCGGGGCTTGCTTTCCCGAATGCGCTGCAGATGCCCGTTGATCCAGCGCGCCCGCTTGCGAACCGCCGCCGCGATCTCCGTCGGAGCAGCGTCAGCGGGCGCCTCCACCCACACCCGCGCGTCCGCCTCTACGTAAATCCGCACCTTTGCGGCCAGAATGTCGCGCGTGACGACGGTGTACTCGATGGCGATATCGCCGTAGGCAATCCGTCGAACAGCCATCACGCCTGGCGACCCAGCCCCACCCGCGTGATGTGCACCACCTGGTCGATCACGCGCTTGGCGGCATCGAGCCCGATCAATGTGAACAGGCGTGGCAGCAAGGCCTTGCGGATCGCCGCTTCGAGGTTTTGCATGTTGAGCGAGTTTTCCGCCACTGCTCGGCGCACCGCCTCATCGATCGCGCAGGCTTCAGCGACGTACGCATCCAACCGTTCGCTGCCGGCGGCGGCGAAATGCTCTTCGCCCAGGGCCAGCTTGATGGCGCCGAAGTAGGCGCGGGCATGCGGGTTGCCTTCCAGCGCGGCAGGCATGTCGGCCATCTGGCACTTTTCCAGCTTGTGCTCGAATTCCTTGAACAAGGCGTATTGCTTCAACGGGTGCTCGAACATCGCTTCGGCTTCGGCGATCGCCTGCTTTAGCAAATCGCCGAACACCTTTTGCGCATACGGGTCGGTCGCGAGGTCCTGCTCGATGGTCTTGCGTATGCGGGTGCGGATCAGGTCCGTTTCGTTGCGCGTCTTTTCCTCGGACCAGGCGTCGTCCGGCTTGCCCAACTGGTGCACCAGGTACACGCCCTGCGGTTCGCGCACTTCCCTGCCGATCACCTGCTTGTCCACTAGCCGGCGGATTTGCTCTTCGTAGACGTTGTAGTCGATGGTTTCCATCGCGTCCTGCCGGGCGATCTGGCGCAGCGCGGAGAACCACCGCAGGTCTTCCTTGTAGCGCGCGATCAGCTCTTCGCTAAAGCTCTTGTCCTCAAAGAAGTTGCGGGAAGACAGCGCGGTTTGCAGGCATAAGCCGAAAGCGGTAACCGCGTCGTAAAAGTCATCGCGCAGCTTTTGCCGCGAATCGAAGGTTTCGCCGTCCTGGCCCACGGTGATGTGCGGGCTGAGGATGCGCCGGTACTGCTCGACATCCTTGCGATTGCCCACATCGGTGAAGAACGACCACAACCGTTCATGAAGCGCAGGCAGGCGCTTGTACTCGGTGCTGAATTGCCGATATAACCCTTCGAGATCGGCCACGTCGAAACCACCCTGGGTGCGCTGCTCCAAATCCTGATAGGCGCGGATGGCGGTATCGAGTTCCTTGAGGATGCCGCGGTAATCCACCAGCACGCCATAGCGCTTGGCATCGTGCAACCGGTTCACCCGCGCCACCGCCTGGATCAGGTTGTGGCCCTTCAAAGGCTTGTCGATGTAGAGCACCGCGTTGCGCGGCTCGTCAAAGCCGGTGAGCAGGCGGTCCACGACGATCAGCAGGTCGGGATCGTCGTCGCTGGCAAAGCCGGCCATCACGTCGCGCTCATAGCCTTCCGGATCGGCCGCGACATTCTGCTTCCACCACTTCTGCACCTCGGGCAACGAATCCTCGTCCACCTCGGTATTGCCCTCGCGCGTATCAGGCGGCGAGATGATCACTGCGCTGGTCACCAGACCTGTGTCGTCGAGGGCGTGCTTGTAGCGGATCGCGTCCTGCTTGCTGTCGGTGGCCACCTGGCCCTTGAGGCCGGTGCCCAACTGTTTGAAGTTCTGGCTGAAATGGGTGGCGATGTCCCACGCGATCAACTCGATACGCCCGGCCGCGCCGTAGATGGCGCCCTTCTTGGCGTACTTTTTCTTCAGATCGGACTTCTGCATGTCCGAAAGGCCGGCGGTGATCTTGTCGAACCAGCGGCTTACCGCTTGCTCGTTGATGGTGAGCTCGGGCACCCTCTCCTCATAGAGCAGCGGCGCCACAGTTTCATCCTCCACCGCGCGCTGCATCGTATAGGCATGCACGATGGGCCCGAACTTGCCGGCGTGCTTTTCCTCGCTGAGCAGGGGCGTGCCGGTAAAGGCGATGTAACCCGCATTGGGCAACGCCCGGCGCATGCGCTCGTGCATCTCGCCGCCGTGGCTGCGGTGCCCCTCGTCCACCAGCACCACCAGATTGGGCGAGTCGTTGCGGCACTCCGGCAACCGGCTGGCGGTGTTGAACTTATGCACCAGCGTGAACAGGATGCGCTCCGTGCCCGTGCCGATGCGCCGCGCCAGCTCGCGCCCGGTGGTCACCTTGCTGCGCTCCCCCTCCTTGCGGGTGGCGATCTGCGAACCGAACGCCCCACCGCTGATGAAGTTGCGCGCCAACTGGTCTTCCAGGTCGATTCGGTCCGTGACCACCACCACCCGGCATTCCTTCAAACCATCGTTCAGCAACAGTGCCTTGGTGAGAAAAACCATCGTGAAGCTCTTGCCCGAGCCAGTCGTGTGCCACACCACCCCACCCTCACGCCCGCCATCCGGCCGTACCTGCCGCAGCCGCTCCACCAGCGCGCGAATGCCGAAAAACTGCTGATACCGCGCCACGATCTTGCCGACCCGCCGGTCGAACAACACAAAGCCACGCAATAACTCCAGCAAGCGCGCCGGCGTGAGCAAGGCCACCAGCAAACGGTCCTGATTGGTAGGCAACATCGGTTGCGCCCACAGCGCCTCGAAATACGCCCGCAAGGCCGCCGGCTTGCCCGCGAACAGCGCCTCCCGCGTTGCCGGTGGCAGCGGCCGATTCTTCACCGCCGCCACATCCTCTTCGGTGAACACCTCCTCCCGCCAGCGGGCCCAGAACTTGGCCGCCGTATGCGTGGTGCCGTAGCGCCCATCCGTCATGCTGATCGCCAGCAGCACCTGTGCATAGGCGAACAGATTGGGAATTTCATCCTGCCGCTGGTTGCGCAAATGCTGGCTGATGCCCTCCGCTACCATCGCGCCGCTGGTCGTGGTGCCAGAAGCGCCATCCGGCCGCTTCGCCTCGATGATCGCCAGCGGAATGCCGTTCACATACCCCACCACATCCGGCCGCCGCGTATGCGTGCCCTGCGCGGAGAGCACCTCCAACTCCTCGGTAACGTCCCACAAATTCGCGATTGGATTCACCCAGTTGATCAACGGCACGGTCGGCTGATGCTTTTTTCCGTCGGGCATGAATTCAGTGACCGTAATGCCCAGTGCGAGCTTGGCGTACAGCCGCTCATTGGCCGGCAAGAGTCCTTCGATTAG
>JAYTDE010000556.1:0-3331 GCA_043736195.1 Burkholderiales bacterium
GAGGAACTGCGCCGCGCACTCGGGCAGGAAGTTGCGAAGGGCGGCCTGGGGCACTTCGTCACGGCCGTGGTGAGGCCGCTCAATGTGGCCGTTGGCGAACTCTGGATGCAGGGCAGCCTGGAGATTTTTGAAGAGCATCTGTACACCGAATCCTTGCAGGTGGTGTTGCGCAACGCGATTGCCAACGTGCCGCGCACCCCGGTGGCGCCGCGCGTGATGCTGACCACGCTTCCCCACGAGCAGCACGGCCTGGGGCTCCTGATGGCTGAAGCGATGTTGGTCCTTGAGGGCGCGCATTGCGTTTCGCTTGGCGTTGAAACCCCGGTTTGGGACATCGTGCGGGCTGCGGTATCGCAAAAAGTCGACATCGTCGCTCTTTCGTTCAGCCAGGCGTATCCGCCGGCCCAGGCCGTCGACGGGCTTACTGAATTGCGCCGCCATCTGGCCGAGGGCGTCGACGTATGGGTTGGCGGTGGTTCCGAGGCGCTGGGGCGGCGCTTGCCCGGCGGGATGATGGCGATCAACGATTTGCGGACCATTGGACCCGCCGTCGCCAAGTGGCGCCTGCTGCACGGAGCTTGAGTGCGGTAGAGCGTACCGTATGCTGCACGCGGCAAGCATGTTCGTGGCGACAAGCGAAGCGCGCTGATAAGGAAGTGCTTGCGGCTATATCCGATGTCCCGCCACATGCGATACGGCTGCACGCCGTGGCTTTGTTCTACCAGCTCGATTTCCTGTAGTCGTCGCGTAGCAGGGCTTTGCTAGAATCAAGCGCACATAGACGGCGCAGCCTCCGCAAGGAGCCCGGCGCACTGGAGCTAATCATGTTGTATCCGGAGTTGTTCAAGACCCTCGAAGCCGTGCGCTGGAACATGGAAACCGATGTTCCATGGGAGTCTTTCGACCCCGCCCGTTTGTCCGAGGAGCAGGCGCGCACCATCAAGATGAATGCCATCACCGAATGGGCGGCGTTGCCTGCCACCGAGATGTTTCTGCGTGACAACATCGACGATTCCGACTTTTCGGCCTTTATCAGCGTGTGGTTTTTCGAAGAGCAGAAGCATTCGCTGGTGCTCATGGAGTATTTGCGCCGCTTCAGCCCGAGCTTCGTGCCCACCGAGGCCGAACTGCACGCCGTGCGCTTCAAGTTCGATCCGGCGCCGGCGCTCGAAACCCTGATGCTGCATTTTTGTGGCGAGATTCGCCTGAACCACTGGTACCGGCGCGCCTCCGATTGGCATACCGAGCCTGTGATCAAGCACATTTACGGCCTGATTTCGCGCGACGAGGCGCGCCACGGCGGCGCCTACCTGCAATACATGAAGCGCGCGATCGGCCGTTTCGGTGACCAGGCGCGTGCCTCGTTCGCCAAGATCGGTGTGCTCATGGCTTCGAGCAACCGCACCGCGCAGGCACTGCACCCGACCAACCTGCATGTCAACGAATCGATGTTTCCGAACGACACGGTGCAATCGAAGCTGCCCGACCCTTCGTGGCTGGAACATTGGCTCTCCGGCCAGATCGACTTCAACCGCGAATGGGAAAACAAGGTGGTCGAGCGCATTTTGCATAACGCCTCGATACTGTTTGATCGCACCTTCGAATCGGTACAGGATCTCAACAAGTATCGCAAGGAAGTCACCCGACGTCTGGGCGCGAAGCTGGGTGAGACGCTGGCGCCGCCGCCGCTTGCGACCTGAGCAGCCACTCGCTTCCCTGCGCCGGTAAAATGCAGGCGGCCCCGGATCTTCCGGGCCGGCTGCCGCCGCAGTGCGGATTTCAGGTTCAACTTGACCATGCCCATCACGTTTTTTTACGGCTCCGGTTCGCCGCCGGCCTGGCGCGTCTGGCTCGCGCTTGAATTCAAGGGCCTGGCTTACGATTTGCGCGTGTTGTCCTTCGATGCCGGCGACACCCGCAAGGCGGATTTCCTCACGGTCAATCCGCGCGGCCGTGTGCCGGCGATCATCGATCGCGGCTTTGCGCTGTATGAGGCCAATGCCATAGTCGAGTACCTGGAAGAACAGTACCCGGCGACTCCGCAATTGTTTCCGGGTACAACGTCGGCGCGGGCGCGGGTGCGGCGCTGGATCTCGGAGATTGATGACGATTATGCGCACGCCATCCATGACCTCGGCGCCGTTGTTTCCGCGGGCAAGGCAGATCGACAGAGTGCCAACATCGTTGCCGCGCGCGCGATCGTGATGAAGGAATTGACGTTTGTGGCCGGCCAGATGCAGGGCGACTACCTGACCGGGGGGCGCCTGACCGCCGCCGATTTCGCGCTCTATCCACAGGTGGCACTGCTCGCGCGTTACGACCTGCGCAAGGCCGAACTAGGTCTGGTTGCGGCATGTCCTGCACGCATTCGCGACTGGATGGCGCGCATCGAGGCCCTGCCGTTCTTCGCCGCGACCGTTCCGCCGCACTGGAAGGCCAGATGACACGCATGGGCGCGGCGCCCGGTTTCGAAGCCAAGCTGTGCGCCCTGGCTGAACTGGTCGCACGCGCCGTCACCTTGCCGCGTCCGCTGGTATTTACCAACGGCGTGTTCGACCTGCTGCACCGCGGTCATGTGACCTACCTGGCGCAAGCGCGCGCGCTCGGTGCCAGCCTGATCGTGGCTGTCAACAGCGATGCGTCGGTCAAGCGGCTGGGCAAAGGCGATGATCGGCCAGTCAACCACGAAGAGGATCGCATGGCTGTCCTGGCCGCTCTTGAATGCGTGAGCCTGGTGACGTGTTTCGCCGAGGACACGCCGTTGAATGCCATTCTCGCTGCCCGGCCGGATGTGCTGGTCAAGGGCGGAGACTGGAATGTCGATGCGATTGCCGGCGCCGCCGAAGTACGTGCCTGGGGTGGCACGGTCCACTCGATACCGTTCCTGTTCGAGCGTTCGACCACGGCGACGCTGGCGAAAGTCCGCTCGGCAGCTTGATCCGCGGCTAAAATCGCCGCAGGGCATGGATTTCAACACTCTACAAGGGAACAACCATGTGGGCCATCATCTGGACCGTTATCATCGGATTCATAGCCGGCCTGCTGGCACGCGCGCTCAAGCCGGGCGACGACAAGCTGGGTTACATCATGACAGCCGTGCTCGGGGTTGCCGGGTCGTTCCTGGCCAACTTCATCGGCCAAAGCCTCGGTTGGTACAAACACGGCGACAGCGCGGGCTTCGCCGCCTCGGTGGTGGGAGCGGTGCTGCTGTTGGTGATTTATGGCTTCGTCAAGGCAAAATCGTCCGGCGCGGAAAAGGGCTGAGCCCGGTTGCCGGCGCGGTGCGCTTGACGCGTTGATCGGGCAGCCCGTGATTCGGTTCGATCATTGG
>JAYTDE010000557.1:0-1825 GCA_043736195.1 Burkholderiales bacterium
GCGCTGCGCGTACTGCCGGTCGATGCGGCCGGAGTGCGCGGCATGCTGGCCGAACTGCGCGGCGCACCGCTGCTGGCTGGCCAGCGCGGTATTCCGGCAGCCGACCTTGCCGCAGTTGCCGAAACGATTGCGCGCATCGCGGTTGCCGCGCAGAGCCTGGGGCCACAGCTTGAAGCCCTCGACGTCAATCCGCTGTGGGTGCGCGGCGCTGCGGTCGAGGCGCTCGACGCCCTGTTCGTGCGTGCTGCAGTCTTGTCAAACCAGGGACACTGAACCATGCGTACCGCCATCTGCAAACGCCTCGGCTGTGAAGTGCCGATTTTCGCTTTTTCGCATTGCCGCGATGTGGTGGTCGCCGTCACCAAAGCCGGCGGCTTCGGCGTGCTCGGTGCGGCTACCTTCAGCCCGCAGCAACTCGAAACCGAACTCAACTGGATCGATGCGCGCGTCGGGAATCGTCCCTATGGTGTGGATGTCATCATTCCCTCGTCCTATGATGCCCAGGCCGAGCGCGCCGCCGGCGACTTGGGCCGCCTGATCCCGGCCGCGCACCGCGCCTTCATGGACAAGTTCCTGGCCGACCAAGGCGTGCCGCCGCTGCCACCCGGCGAACGTGAACGCATTCACCGCGAGATCATCGAAGGGCGCGGCAGCATGACCCCCGACGGCGCGCGGCGCTTGGTCGAGATCACCCTGGCGCACCCCTTGGTCAAGATGCTGGTGAGCGCGCTGGGCGCGCCGCCGCCGGATGTGGTGGCCCAACTGAAGCAGCGCGGCGTGGTGGTCGGCGCCATGTGTGGCAAGGCCGCGCACGCGGTGCGTAGCCGTGCCGCCGGGGTCGAGCTGATCGTAGCGCAAGGCACCGAGGCCGGTGGGCATACCGGCGACATCGCCACCATGGTGCTGCTGCCGCAGGTGGTCGAAGCCTGCGGGCGCGAGGTGCCGGTGCTGGCCGCCGGCGGCATCACCCGCGGCAGCCAGATCGCCGCCGCCTTGGCCATGGGCGCGCAGGGCGTGTGGTGCGGCACGCTGTGGCTGGGCACGCTTGAGAGCGAACTCGATGCGTTCGAAAAGCAAGCGGTGTTCGCCGCTCGCGCCGAGGATGCGGTCAGGCGCCGCGCGCGCACCGGCAAGACCGTGCGCATGATCAAAAGCAAGCTGTCCGAGGCCTGGGAGGCGCCCGGCGCACCAGACTACCTGCCAACGCCCTTGCAGGGGGTGCTCTACAACGAGGCGCATGCGCGCGTGGTGCGCGCCAAACGCGCCGACCTGTATTCGTTTCCGGTCGGGCAATCGGTGTGCGATGTGAACAGCGAAACCACGGTGCGCGAGGTGATGCTGCGCCTGCAGACCGAGTACGTCGATGCGATCGAACACCTGATGAACCTGCAAGGGGAGGGCTGACGCCATGTCCGAAGTGCTGGTCGAATATGAAGAGGGCATGGTGATCATCACCATCAACCGCCCGGAAGCGAAGAATGCGGTCAACCGCGCGGTCTCCTACGGGGTATGCGCGGCCGTCGATGAGCTCGATGCGCGCGACGACCTGCGGATCGGCATTCTGACCGGTGCCGGCGGCACTTTCTGTTCCGGCATGGACCTGAAGGCCTTCCTGCGTGGCGAAGTAACGCGGGTCGAGGGGCGCGGCATTCTGGGAATCGCCATGACGCCGCCAAAAAAGCCGCTGATCGCCGCCGTCGAGGGCTACGCGCTGGCCGGCGGTTTTGAGGCCATGCTGGCCTGCGACCTGACGGTGGCCGCGCGCGACGCGAAATTCGGCATCCCGGAAGTCAAGCGCGGCTTAGCGGCCGCCGCCGGTGGCTTG
>JAYTDE010000558.1:0-2863 GCA_043736195.1 Burkholderiales bacterium
GGGTGCGCGACACGGAATTCGCGCAGATAGGGCGGCGTGATGCCGGGTAGAACACGTATAGGGTCATCACCCTCGGCCATGGCCCAGGCGGCCCCGGCGATGTAGCCGGCGGCAATGAGAGTGAAGGCGATGAGCGTGAACTTGAGGATCGTTACGGCAAGCCAGGGAAGCTGCAGTGTTCCCGGCGCTGCCCTGTGCGTCGCGCCGTTGGCCGCGGTGCCGCGCTGCCTGAAGGCGGCCAGCGGAATCGGCGACCAAATCACACTCGCGAGCACGATGACCGGCAGGTAAACCAGGTCCAGCGTCAGTAACGCCAGTTCGGTCATTTGCACAAACAAAGCCGGCTCCCTGATGCTCGATAGCAATACCGGCCAATCCTGCGGCCATTGAAGTGGAATGGCCCCCGGCTTGGCCTGCAGGAGGACCGCCCCCAGCAATGCCGAACCGATGGTCCAGACGATCAGCATGCAGCCGCTCCAGCGCAGCGCCCCGCGCAAGGTGCGGCGCCAGCGCGCAATAGGCGCCGGAGTTGGCGGGCCTGCGTCCGGCACGCCGCCGAAGTCGCCCGGAATGCCGGCGGCAGCCCGGGCGATAGCCGCGGGCTCAACTAATTCGATGGGTTCCAATATGTGTCAATCTGAAGCTGGCGCGGAAAAGCGCACTGTTCGGATGAGACGCGTCGCGGCAGCCGAATCAGCCAGCCGTGCCGTGCGCCTTGACCTGGGCTTCGAGCGCCTCCAGCCGATGGTCGCGAATGCCCAGCTGGCGCAGGTGATCGACGGTATCGAACAGGTAGTCGCAGCAGCGGCCCAGCGGTCCGGCGCCGGTGGCCAGGAGGCGCGCGATGGCCGCGTCCTCAAGCCCGGGCGCATAGCGCTCATGGCTGCGGTTGGCGGCAAACACGATCGCAGGTTCAATGCCCTTGGGCGTGCGGGCGTTGGTCCATACCGGGCGATACGACTTGGTGAACATCTCGCGCCGCCACAGCACGTCGAGCTCGGTGGCCGCCGCATCACGGGCCAGGCGATAGGCGACGCCATTGCAACTGCCGCCGGCTTCCAGCGAAAGCATCAGGCCGGGCTTCTCGGGACTGCCGCGGCCGGCGCGCGACCACAGGCAGAACTGGCGATGAAAACCGTGGATGCGCGCGGTGCGCCGCTCGATGAAATGAAACGCCGGGTTCCAGATCAGCGAACCGAAAGCGAATACCCAGATGCGCCCCGGGCGCGGCGCGCGCTTAAGCATGGCATTGACCTGAGCCATGCGCTCGGCATCGGTCATGAAAAGCTCGGCCGGGCCGATCAATGCGCGCACCGAGGCATGCAGGGTGCCGTCGAGAATGCTTTCGCGCGTGAGTTTGACTTGGGCCATGGAATGCGTATTTTGACATGTGCCGCCGGATAGGTGCGCTCGCGGCCCGTTTGCGACACGATCGCGCGCTGTCGACCTGCGGCTTTCAATCCAGGGCCGCGGCGATGATCAACCCGTCGGTGAAACCTTGGCCGCCGGGCCGCTCTTCAAAAACGCACTCGCGGCGACGGCCTCCTCGACGATATGCCGGATGATCGCCTGCTCCTGGTCGCGATGGCGGGCGATCACGAATTCCAGGCGCTGTGGCGGCAACTCGGCCGACAGCGACACCAGTTCGCGTGCCTTGATGCGCGCCGCGACCAGGTTCTCGGGCAGGAGCGCGATGCCGGCGCCGCGCGCCACCATTTCGACCATGCTCTGCAGGCTGTTGCAGGTGTTGATGCTGGTATGCGCCACCCGGTGCTGCCGCAGGGTTTCGATCGCCATCGGGTGCATGTACGAGGGCCGCGGCAGTGACCAGATCGGGTGCGCGGCGAGCATGTCGGCCACACTCATCTTCTGCTTTTGTGCCGTGCGGCGCAGTGCCGGTGCCACCACCCACAGCACGTTGACGCTGCCCAGGCTGGTGGTGGCCAGGCGGTTGCTGTCGAGTGGCGCGGCGACGATCGCCAGGTCGAGCTGCCCGAGCTCCAGCTTCTGGCGCATGTTGACCGTGAGGTCGACTTCGATCTGGTAGGTGACGCGCGGCATCTGCTGCTGCAGGCGTGCCATCATCGCGCCGAACCAGGTGATCGCCACCATCTCGCCCACCCCCATGCGGATGATGCCGGTGGCGGCCGCCGGGTTCTCCAGCGAGATCACCACGTCCTCGAGCCGGTTGAGCAGGGGCTGCGCGCGCTCCACCAGTTCGCGGCCGAGGATGGTCAGTTCCATGCGGCGCCCCTGGCGATGAAACAGCTTCACCCGCAGCGACTGCTCCAGCTCCTTGACGCGCCCGGAAATCGCCGGCTGTGTGGTGTTGAGGCGTTGCGCCGCGGCGGTGAAGGAGCCCAGGCGGGCGATCCAGCACAGGGTTTCGAGGTTGGTCAGGCTCAAGCGTCGCATAGATTTAAGTTATGGATAAGCATAAATAAATATCAGTCGAAATTATGCGTCAAATTGGTTAGTCTGTGCAATCCGCGTGAGTGACCAGTCACTGCCTCGCGCGAAACACCAAAGCAAGAGGACAAGAGGACGACAATGAAGGCAAACGGAACACTGCGCGTCGTGGCGCTGGGTATGGCCCTGATGGCCGGCGGCATCAGCGGCAGCGTGTGGTCGCAGGCCTATCCCGCCAAGACCGTGCGCATCATCGCGCCCTTCGGCGCCGGTGGCGGCGGCGACACCACCATTCGCCTGCTGGCACAGCAGTTGGGCAGCGCCATGGGCGTGCAGTTCGTGGTAGACAACCGGCCCGGCGCCAACGGTGTGATCGGGGTGCAGGAAGCGCTGCGCGGCGGGCCCGACGGCTACACGCTGTTCTACGGCAGCACCACCACGCTGGCGGCCAATG
>JAYTDE010000559.1:0-1878 GCA_043736195.1 Burkholderiales bacterium
TTTTGCAATGCGCGTGCCTTCCTTCGAGAAGCGGCCGAAGCGACACACACTCAATGATCGCCGCGCCTGATCGCGCGTGCGGCTTGTGCGCGGTCGATCGCCAGCGCGCACTGAAGGTGCAATGAAAATCCGCATGTACATCTGCTTTCCCAACCTGCTGCAAAGGACACGAGCATGACCACCAAACTTTTCGATCTCAGCGGCCGCGTGGCACTGGTCACCGGCGGCAACAGCGGCATCGGCCTCGGATTCGCGCAGGCGCTGGCGGACGCTGGCGCCGATATCGCCATCTGGGGCACCAACGCCACCAAGAACGCAAGCGCACGGGCCCGGCTTGCAGCCACCGGCCGCCGTGTCGAGGCTTTCGTCTGCGATGTCGGCGATGAGGCCGCGGTGGAAGCCAGCTTTGCGGCGACTCTGGCGGCCATGGGACGGATCGACGCGTGCTTCGCCAACGCCGGCGTCTCCGGGCGCGGCGGCAAGTCGTTCACCGAGATGACTACCGACGAATGGCGGCGCGTGATGCGCGTGAATCTGGATGGCGCCTTCTTCACCTTTCGCGCCGCGGCGAAGCACATGGTGGAGCGCGGCGGCGGCGGCTCGCTGGTGGGTACCGCATCGCTGGCGGCGATTCACGGGGCTGCACGCTCGGAGCACTATGGCGCCACCAAGGGCGCGATGATCGCGATGGTGCGCGCGATGGCGGTGGAGTTCGCGCGCCACGGCATTCGCGCCAATGCGGTGTTGCCGGGCTGGATCGAAACCGACATGACCGCCAACGCGATTGGCAACGAGAAGTTCGCCGGCAACGTGCTGCCGCGCATTCCGGCTCGGCGCTGGGGGCGTCCCGAAGACTTCGGCGGCATCGCGGTGTACCTGATGAGCGACGCCTCGGCATATCACACCGGCGATTCGTTCCTGATCGACGGCGGTTACTCGCTGTTCTGAGCACCGTTGTGCGCGAAAATCGCGCATGCAAACCAACCCGCATGGAAGGAGCCTGACCGTCATGACTACCGAAACCAAGTTCGACCCGCGTGAACATCGCATGTGTGAAACACGCTATTTCGACGACTTCGCGGTCGGCGAGCGCTTCGTGCTGCCCTCGCGCACCATGACCGACGCGCTGTTCGCGGCCTTCTCGCTGGCCAGCGGTGACAACCATCCGGTGCATTACGACGTCGAGTATTGTCGCGCACACGGCATGCCGCACATGCTGGCGCACGGTTTTCAGGTGGTGGCGCAAACCTGCCCTGGCGCGGGCATGTTCCCGCACATGGTGGAGGAGTCGCTCAAGGGTTTCATCGAGCAGAGCAGCCGCTTTCTTGGCAAGGTGTTCGTCGGCGACACGCTGTATTGCACCCTGACCATCGCCGAACTGGTACCGAACCGGACCACCGGCGTGCTCACCATGCGCTCGACCGTGCACAACCAGCGCGGCGAACTGGTGATGGAGGGCATGCAGAAATACCTGCTGATGAAACGGCCCGCCGGCTGATCGCAATCTCGGCGCCGCTGCGGCCTGTTGCGGACCGGCGCCGCTTAAGGCCCGGCCTGTTTCAGGCCTATTCCGGCTGGATACCCGCCGCGCGAATCAGCTCGCCCCATTGCACCACATCGCGCTCGATGCGCGCCTTGAGCGCCTGCGGCGTCACCGGTTCGATCTCGGTGGCCATGGCGGCGAAGGTATTTTTCATCTCCACGCTGGCAAGCGCGGTGTTGACGGCGGCATGCAGCTTTTCGACAATCGGCAGCGGCGTACCGGCCGGCGCCATCAGGCCGACCCAGGTGACCAATTGGGTGCCGCCCCAGGTTTCGCCCAGGGTCGGCACCTCCGGCGCCGAGACGCTTCGTGAAGATCCGGATATCGCCAGCGGC
>JAYTDE010000560.1:0-7415 GCA_043736195.1 Burkholderiales bacterium
TTTGCCCATGCAAAACGTCAACTGCCTGAACGGTGCCGCTGATTTCGCACCGGCGTGGCGCAAGCCTTGCCTGACTGCGTCGTTGAGTACCTGCTTGAACGGCTGGTCGCGCTCGCGCATCGCTTGCTTTAGCATCAGTTCGACGTCGGCGTCGATTGTCACGGTGGTTCGCATGGCGTCAAGAGTCCTTGGAAAGTGCCGTCTTGAGGCCGACGGGTGCGGCCGCTTGCCGCTGGCGGCTATTTCCGCGACGATTGATATGTCGAATCATGATCGGGCGCTATCCACAAAAGGCGCATGAACTCGGCGTCGCGGCAGGCCACCGCTCGCCGCGCCTGCGTGATTCGCAACGAATAGAGCGATTGGATGCCTGGCGGAAGCGCGACCGGGGAATTTGTGATCGCTTCCCACTTCAGCCCGGCATCCCGGTAGACCTGCGACCAGGTCAACTGGTTGATCTTTTCCAGCGCGTTGAGAACGCGCAACTTTTCGTCTTTTTCGAGCGTAAACCAGCTACGCAGGAATACGGGACTGTTTAGATCGAGCCGGACGCGTTGGTTTGGATCGCTTCGTTCCGGCTTGCCGACCATCGCCCGGACTCTCCCGCAAGTTCGATAAGTCAGTCGCCTGAGCCGGCGCAGCGGCCACCCAGGCGAGTGATTCACGCAGCGCATCCGTGGCTTCGGGCGTATGAAGCCAGCGATCATTGTCGGGCACGACCGTGGCTGTACGCACTAGCCAAACCCCCGGTTCAGGCTCTTCGACCAACACCTGCCGGCCGGCGAATTCCTTGCCCAGGGATATCTGACCGCTTGCACCGATGATCTTGACTGACGCTTTCATGCCGGCATGATAGCACAACGTCGTTTCCGGCCGCATCGTCTTGGCCCAGAAGGCGGCTCGCGACCACGATGGCGAATTCCAACGCGATAGTCGACGTGACGCCCGTTTTATGCAACGCGTGGCACCGAGGAACAGCCCGTCAACTCGGAAAACGGACCGCGACCGATTCGTCGTGTTCCTTCGACAACAGATGTCTGGTCTACGCAGAAAAATCCGGCAACCGCTTCCGCAGATCAAGCGGGGTGAACATGCAATGCGCAGAGCCGGCAAACCTTGTCAGGCGTTGCGTCAGATACCGGAATGTTTGCGGCCTGAACACTACGCAAAAGGTTTCACTTAATGAAACTTACTGTGTGGTCGTTGGCAAGCCGGGCGCGCTGAGGCGCACCCATTCGCCCTGCATTTGTACCTACATCACTACAAATGAGCCACTTGTGGTAACGTACCTGCATTCCCAGGATATGCACCGCCACCATGACCATCACCACCCTATCAAGCCGTCAGTTCAATCAGGACGCCAGCAAGGCCAAGAAAGCCGCACAGGCCGGCCCGGTGTTCATCACCGACCGCGGCCGGCCGGCACACGTGCTGCTGACCTTCGAGGAATACAAGAAGATCACCCGCGGCCAAACGAAAATCGCCGATCTGCTGGCCATGCCTGGCGCTGCGGACATTGATTTGCCGTTACCGGAAATGCGCGACCTGGCGCGCCCGGCGGACCTTTCCTGATGTTCCTTCTCGACACCAACGTGGTGTCCGAATTGCGCAAGGTCCGCCTCGGCCGCGCCGACGAAAACGTGGCACGCTGGGCCGACCGCGTGGAAGCGACCGATCTCTATCTCTCGGTGATCACGATCCAGGAACTGGAGATCGGCGTCCTGCTGGTCGAGCGCCGCGGCCCGGCGCAAGGAACGGTCTTGCGCGCATGGTTGAACGGCCACGTGTTGCCGGCCTTCGAGGGCCGCATTCTGGATGTCGATACTGCGATCGCCCGGCGCAGCGCACGCCTCAATGTGCCGGAACCACGGCCGGTGCGCGACGGTTTGATTGCCGCGACCGCACTGGTGCACGGCATGACGGTCGTCACGCGCAACGTCGTAGATTTCGTGCCTACCGGGGTGGCGGTGCTTGATCCGTGGAGCGGCACTTGAGGAAAAGCTGTCGACCGAAAATTTTGATGTCAGGCCACGCGCCGTCGCGCGACTCTTCCGCCTGACCGACCTGCCGAAGCCGGCCGAACTGCATGACGGCGGCCAAGCCCTTCGGCAACCAGCGAGACCGCCAGTTTATTGAGCGACACACCTTCCACCTTGGCCTCGTCCACGAACAGACGGTGCAATGATCGCGGCACACGCTGGACAAAGTGCCCGCTCAGCTACGAAAACGGCACTGGAATCCCGTCTCCGAATTCGGTAGCGACCGACAGCCAGTCGGATAAGGCCAAGAGCTCGCTTTCGATCGCCTTCTCTGGCGTCTCACCATCCGAGCGGCAGCCCGGAAGGTCGGGGAAAGTGATGGCATACCCGCCGCCTTCATCTTTCGACAGCGGCAGAACCTCGAATGGATAATTCAATGCCGGCTTATTCATTCGCCGATTCCTTCCTCGACAAGTTTCACGAACGTCTTGCCTATAACGGTTTGATCGGGCGTTTTGCAGTCACGCTCAACTTCGCCCCATTCGAATGGCGAAACAGCGTGTGACTGCCTGACGGTTCGCGCCATTCGATTCCACGGCTGTCCGCGATGGTCTCGGGTGAATCAATCCGCCCGTTGGCATGGGGTGCGACTACCACCACAAAATCTTGTCGAGCTTGAGCCCTAATTGGACACAATGGGTTCCAACCTGACGCTGAGACAAAAGGACCGCGCCGCCACCGCGATGAACGCGGAAGGGGCGGAGAAACCCGGGAACCTTCGGATGTTGCGATTGCAACAGACCGTTCGCAGGAGAGGGCCGAGTCAGCTCATCGTGCGCAAGGCGCTCTGCACAGCCTTGGGATTCTTGTCGATCACCATCAAGTAGGCTTTCGTCGGCCCCTCGGGCACACGATTGTTGGTCTCCCACTTTTTCAGGGTCGAGACAGGGATCGCAAAAGCTTCCGAAAAAACCTCCTGCGTCATGTGAAGGCGCGTACGGATCGCTTTCACGTCGACGTCTTTCATTCGGACTTTGTGGGCGCGGCCTTTGGACTTGTCGCCGCGCAGGAATCCGAGTGCCTCTTCCGCGCCGGTGATGATTTCATTGCTCATGATTTCATTTCTTTCTTGATTGCCTGAACCACTTTGTACAGGGCCTTTTCTTCCACGCCGGTCAGGTTGGCCTTCTCATTCTTGCCGCGACCTTTACCAGCGACTCGCAGCTTTCGGACGCCGCCTGTTCGCGGAATGATGTCCCCGGCTTCCGGGTTGTGCGCAATCTGCACAACGAGCGCCTGCCGCTCATCAGAATCCATCAGGGATTCTGCTTTCTTGATGAACTGGAGTGTCTCGACGATCGTAATCACGGCAGAACACAATAGTACCCAATGGGTACTACAAAGTCAATGGAAAAGTACCCACCTATACAGCTGCGAGAGGTGCCGATTCAAGCTATGACGAACAGCGACACGACACGCTGGCCGGTCAGTGCCGAGGGTGATTAGCTCAGGCGCGGCCGCCCGGTCACTTGTCGCCAAACAACCTTCTGATGCTGCCCCACAACCAACGCCAGAACACGCCCCCGGCATCCACCTGCGCCACCGGCGCGGGCTCAGCCGCTGCGCTGCCCACCGGTACGCCCAGCCGGGCATTCAGGTTGGCGGCGAAATCGGCCACCATTTTCTTCACGAACTCCTTGACCAGCCCGCCACGCGAGAACTGTGCGAGCGGGCCCTGCAGGCTGTAATCGATCGCCACCGCCACCCGCGTGCGGCCGCTGCCGGCATCGAACAACTGGTAGCTGATGTCGCCGCGGGCGCGCGAGCCGGACAGGCTGTCGGTGCCGTTGCCGCGGATCGCGCCGCGTTTCTCAAGCTCGTCGCGTTCGAGTGCGGCGCTGCCGGCGAAGGCGGCGCGCATCGGGCCGAATTTGGTGCTGATCTTGCCTTTCAATGCGGTCGGCGAGTGTTCGCTGATCTCGGCGCCCGGCAGGCAGGCTGCCACCGCCGGCATGTCGGCGAAAATCTCCCACACACGGGCCAGCGGGTGATCGACGGTGAATTCGTCCTCGATCACGGTGCCGGGTTTCTTTTGTGCCGAGGCATGTGCCATCGCGGCCACCAGGGTGGTTTCCGGCGCCTTGGTGGTGGCGGGGGATGCGGCCGGTGGGGCGGTGGTGGCGGCTGGGCTCGTCGCTGCGGTTGCGCCGGCTGCGGTGGCGTGGGTCGAGGTGATTGCACTTGTCGAAGCGGCGCCGGCCGTTGCTGTGGCAACTGCAGCAGGCGCAGCAGTCTGCGTGGCGGCGAACGGCGTGAACGCGGCAGTCACCGCCGCCACCGGCGCATTGCTCGCCTCATTCGCCGGGCGCCGCAGCTCGATCACGCTGAGAATTGCGCGCACGATACCGCGGTAGCCGGTGCAGCGACACAGGTTGCCGGACATCTCGACCCGCACCCGCTTCTCGTCGGCATCCGGCACGCGCAACACCAGGTCGCGCGCCGCGATCAGCATGCCGGGTGTGCAGAAGCCGCATTGCAGGGCATGCTCGCGGTTGAAGGCCGCGCGCAGCTGATTCATCACAGAATCATCGCCAAAGCCCTCGATGGTGCGCACTTCGCTGCCTTCGCAGGCCACCGCGAAGGCGATGCAGGAACGCGCCGGCGCACCGTCGATCAGCACCGTGCAGGCGCCGCACACGCCGTGCTCGCAGCCCAGGTGGGTGCCGGTCAAGCGTTGGTTTTCACGCAGGAAATCACCCAGATGGGTGCGCGGCTCGGCCAGGGCCTGGACTTGGTCGCCGTTGACTACCAGATTGATGGTTTGCATTGTCATGGGTTTCAGTCGCATGCCTTTTTCACCGCGCGCTGCACCGCGGCGATGTGCAGCCTGCGCCCGGCGTAGTCCAGTGTTGGTGCTGCGCGTTCGAGCGCCTGGCCAATCGCCAGTTCTGTTGCTGCCAGGCTTCCGCGCTGGGCCACATCGGCAGCCAATGCGGTGAGCGATTGTGGCGCGCCGTTGAGCGCGCCGATCCACAGGCGTGCCAGCTTTCGCACCGGATCCAGCAGAACCGCGGCGCTGGCTTCGGGAAATTCACCGGTCTTGCGGCAGAACTTCCAGTAGCCCCAGCGTGCATTGGCGGAGAGCTTGGGCACTTCCACCGCGATCACGATCTCGTCCTCCGCCAACACGGTGGCAAACGCGCCGGTCATGAAGTCTTCGGCCGGCACTTGGCGCTCACCGGCCGGGCCGGCGATGCAAATGGTTGCCGCCAGGGCCGGCAGTGCCAGCGGCCAATCCGCCGCCGGGTCGGCATGCGCGATGCTGCCGCCGATGGTGCCGCGATTGCGGATGATGCGGTAGGCGATGTCGCGCGCCACTTCCGACAGCACGCCGCAGCCGGTAAGCTTGGCGTCCTCGATCGCCGCATGGGTGACCGCGCCGCCGATGCGCCAGGCGCTGCCGCGGTCTTCGATCGCGCGCATCGAGGCCAGCTTGGACACATCAACCAGCAATTTGGGCCGGGCCAGCCGCAGGTTCAGCATCGGCCCCAGCGACTGCCCGCCGCCCAGCGGCTTGGCGTTGCCCGCCGCGCCGGCCAACGCGGTGATAGCGGCCGGCATGTCGGCCGGTTTCAGGTATTCGAAAGCGGCGGCTTTCATGCGGCCTTCCGATCCGGCAGGGCTTGCTTGCGCGCGCGTTCGATTTCGTCCAGCAGGCGGTGCGGTGTGAGCGGGGTCTTGCTGACTTCGACGCCGCTGGCCTTCAGGGCATCGTTGACCGCGTTGAAGATCGCCGCCGGCGGGGCGATCGCGCCGCCTTCGCCCATGCCCTTGATGCCGAACATGGTGTAGGGCGAAGGTGTTTCCATGTGAAAGATGCGCATGTCGGGAATTTCAGTCGGCCCCGGCAGCAGGTAATCGGCCAGGGTCGAGGCATTGGGCTGGCCGTTGGCGTCGTACTGTATCTCTTCATACAGCGCGGTGCCGATGCCTTGCGCCACCCCGCCGATGGTCTGGCCTTCGACCACCATCGGGTTGACCAGGGTGCCGCAATCCTCGACGATCACATAGTCGAGAATCTCGACCGCGCCGGTGCCAGTGTCGACCGCCACCGCCACCGCGTGCGAGGCATAGCTGAAGGCACCGGTGTCGCGGTCCGGCTTGTAGCTCACGCTCACCTCGAGGCCGCGCCGATCGACATCCAGCGGCGCGCGGTCCGGCCGCAGATACCAGACTGTGCAGATTTCCTTCAACGCCACCGCGCTTCCATCGGGCGCCACCACGCCCAGGGTCTTGTCGAAGCGTGCCTCGGTCTCGGCGCACTTCAACAGATGGGCGCCGATCTTCACGATGCGCGGCAGCAACTCCTGGCAGGCCTTGAGGGTCGCGCCACCGCACATCACCATCGAGCGCGAGGCATAGGTACCGGTCGAATAGGGCGTGGTGCCGGTGTCGCCATGCGTGACCTTGACCTTGGAAACATCGATGCCGAGAATCTCGTTGGCCAGTTGCGCGAAGGTGGTCTCCATGCCCTGGCCATGCGAATGCACGCCGACCCGCACTTCCAGCCCGCCATCGGGCGTCAGCTTGACCGCCGCCTGGTCGTAGCCCGGCACCAAGGGCAGGCCCCAGGAGGCGAACACGCTGGTGCCGTGCGCCGACTGCTCGCAATAGCTGGCGAAGCCGATGCCGATCTTGCGGCCGTCAGCCTCGCCGTTTTTTTGCCGCGCCAGCCATTTGTCGGCATCGAACTTCTCGCGCGCCAGCGCCAGCGCGCCGGGATAGTTGCCGCTGTCATAGTGCTTCTTGACCACGTTGTCGTAGGGCATCTGCTCCGGGCGCACCAGATTCTTCATGCGCACTTCATACGGGTCCATGTCGACCGCGCGGGCGATCGCATCCATCAGCAATTCCATGGCGAAGCACACGCCGGTGCGCGCCACCCCGCGATACGGCATGAAGCCCGGCTTGTTGGTGGCCACGCAATAGGTGGTGCAGCGATAGCCGCGAAAGTCGTAGGGGCCTGGCAGATTGCTGATCGCTTGCCCCGGCTCCAGGCCGATGGTGAACGGCCAGTTTGAATAGGCGCCACCGTCGATGGTGATCCCGGCATCCAGCGCCAACAGTCGCCCTTTATCGTCGGCATAAGCGGTGAGCCGGTAGCGATGCTGGCGCGCGTTGGCGCCGGATACGAGATGTTCGCGCCGGTCTTCGATCCAGCGGAATGGCTTGCGGTACTTCATCGCAAGCCAAGCCACCGCCAGCTCTTCCGGATGCACGATCACCTTGTAGCCGAAGCCACCGCCGACATCCGGTGCAATGATGCGCACCTGGCCCTCGTCGAGCCCCAAAAACTGCGCGATGCCGGTGCGCACGATGTGCGGCGTCTGCGTCGAGTAATACATCACCAGCATGTCGGCACGCTCGTCCCAGTGC
>JAYTDE010000561.1:0-4314 GCA_043736195.1 Burkholderiales bacterium
TTGTCGAACATGGCGGAGGCGAAATAGATGTTCATGCCGGCCGGCGGGCACAGGAAACCCATCTCCATCGCCGCCAGGAAGATGATGGCAAAGTGCACCGGGTCGATGCCGTAGGCGAGCGCCACCGGCAACAGAAGCGGCACCAGTACCACGATGGCGGCGAAGATTTCCATCAGGGCACCGGCCACCAGCAGAAACACGCACAGTGCCAGCAGGAAGACGAACTTGTTGGGAATCACCGCCTGCACCCATTCGATGGCGGCGTCGGGAATGCCGGCATCGACTAAGAAGTTGGTCAGGCCCAGCGCCATGCCGAGGATCAGCATGACGCCGCCGATCACCTGAACGCATTCGGACAGGCACTTGCCGAGCGTGGACCAATTGAGCTCACGATGCGCCACGGCCTGCGTGACGATCGCATACGCGGCGGTCAGGGCCGCGCTTTCGGTGGGCGTCGCCAGGCCGCCGACCAGCGAACCGATGGCCACCACCGGCGCCGCGATTTCCCATTTGGCCGCCCAGGCGGCGGCGAGAATACCGCCGGCAGTCGGGCGCGGCGCCATCGAAACCGCGGCGGGCGCGGCCAGCCCGTCGCGCTTGAGGTAGCCACCGAAGATCAGCAGGAACACCACCATCACGCAGGCCGGCACCAGGCCGGCTACGAACATGGTGTTGATCGGCACGCGGGCGATGATGGCCACCATGATCAGCGGCACCGAAGGCACCAGCAGCACGCCCAGGGCGCTGGCGCTGGTGATGAGGCTGATGCCGCGCTGCTGCGGATAGCCGGCATTGGTGAGGAGCGGCAGCAACAGGTCGCCCAGCGCCAGGATGGTCACCCCGCTGCCACCGGTCAAGGCGGTGAAGCACGAGCAGAGGACGGCGGCCGCGATCACGGTGCCGGTGGCGCCGCCGCCGAACAGCGCTACGAACACCGCCCCCAGGCGCCGCGCCGCGCCGGTGCGCGCGAAGATCAGCCCGGCCAGGGTGAACAAGGGCAGGGCCGGCAGGGAGGGGTTGACCGTGATCTGGTAATGCGACAAGGGAATCGATGCCAGCGGCTGGCCGTGCTGCCAGAACAACGCCAGTGCCAGGCCGCCTAATACCGCGAAGATCGGCGCGCCCGCCAGGAGCGCTATCACCAGCCACAGCGCCGCCGGCCACAAAGGGATGGCGCTGCCGTCGAAGCGGCCAGCCAGTATCAGGCCGCAAGCCAGCAGCAACAGCGCGCAGCCAAGCTTCTGCCACGGTACCGCGCTACAGCGCGCGCCGAGCCGCAATCCCAGCAACAGAAAGCCGACCGGCATCGCCAGTTGCACCCACCACACCGGAATGCCGTAGGCGAGTTTGTGCGCTGCCTCGATTTCGCTGGCGACAAAACGCCAACTCGCCTGCGCCAGCAAGCCGCACATGATCGCCGCGCTGCCCTGGGCGAAGGCGCGGACGGCGCCCTGCACGCGCGCATCGCCCAAGCCGGCGAAACCACTGCCAAGTGTGGTCAGGTGCCCGCCGCGCTCGGCCGCCACGGCGCCGAACATCGCCAGCACCAACCCCAGGTGTTGCACCACCACCGGCGCATTTGTGATGCCCTGGCCCAACAGCGGGCGCAAGGCGATTTCGATCAGCGGAATCAGCAGCATCAGCGAGAGCGCGGCCGACGCCAGCAAATCGTCGAATCGATGCAGACCGCGCACGCTGCCCGATTGCGAAGCCGCCAAGCTACTTGCCCTTCCCGGCGCGGAAGGCCTTGAGATGCGCAAACACTTCGTCGAAGGTCTCGGCCGGCACCATCGCGCCACGAATCCGCGGGTACAGCTTTTCAGCCAGCTCGTTCCACTCGCGCATCTGCTCGGGGTTGGGTCGGTTGACCACCAGGCCACGTTTCTTCATGGCGTCGACCGCTTCATCCACCTCCTGCCGCGCCTTGGTGCGGATCTGGCTGCCGGCCTTGTCGCTGGCGGCACGCACCGCACTCTGCACCGCGGGAGACATCTCGTCCCAGGCTTTTTTGGTGACGATGAGCGCACCGACGATGGGCGCCCAGTTGATTTCCAGCATGTTGGGCGCGGTGTTGTAAATCTGGCTGGCCAGGGCGAAATAGGGAGTCGAGGGCACCACGTTGATCATGCCGGTCTGGATCGCCGGCAGGATGTCGGCGGTTTCCAGCGGTACCGGTGTGTAGCCCAGGCTTTTCATGATGGCCTGCTGTTCGGCTTCGGAACCCCAGGCGAAGAACTTCATCTTCTTGTAGTCGTCGGGGCGAAACGCCGGATCTTTCGAGAAGAAGCGCACCCAGCCGGCGTCGCCCCAGGCGAGCACCACGAAGCCTTTGTCCAAAAACTTTTTCTCCATCGCCGGGCGCATCTTCTCGCGCACGAAATCGACCTCCTCCCAGTTCCTAAACAGCAACGGCAGGCTTTGCAGCGCTCCGATCGAAGGCTCGATCTCATGCAGGCCGACCACAGAAAGCAGGGCGCCCTGCAACTGGCCGATGCGCATGCGCCGCGCCAGTTCGGCTTCGCCGCCCTGGCTACCATCGGTGAACACCAGATATTTGGCGGCACCGCCCTGGGCGGTGCGCCACACTTCGCCCACTGCCTGCAGTTCGCGGTGATACAAAGAATTCTTTGGTACCAGGGTACCGATGCGCAACTGCTTGTCGGCGGCGTGACCGCCGTTTGCGTCCATCAGTGCAATGCATACAAGGGCAACATGCGCGAGTGTTCGCGTAATCTTCCTTTGCTTGGTTATCCAGGGTCGGTCGGGCGAGACGTGCGGCGGTCAAAACAGGTCGGCGGCGGTTTCGAGCAGCCATTGCGCGCGCTCACGCATGACTTCGTTTTGCAGGTCGCGGCGCGCGTTGCTGGCGGCCAGTGCCTGGCGCAACAAGGCCTCGAATGCCGGGCGGTCGTTGGCCGGCAATGCCACACCTTCGGCCTTGGCGACGAATGCGCCGGCATTCCTGCCCGCGCCGGCGGCGATGGCACGATCGAAATAGATCAGCGCCTGCGAGCTTGAACCGCCAGGACGGGCTGCCTCGAAACTTCCCATCAGGCTGGAAAGCGCACCCTCGCCGTAGTCAGGCGCGCGCTCCCACGCAATGCGCGCCAGGCGCATCGCCAGCGGCAAGTCCGCCACCGTGTTCGGATCATCCTTGGAGAGCGCGATCAAGCCGCCCCAGGATGCCGCTGCCCAATAGGCAACACCGATTTCGTCAGCGCCAAGTTGTGGCCAGTCGGTCATCGCCGGGCGTGCCAGCGCGCGCGCGAAGCCCGGTTTTCGCTCTTCGAGCGCGACCATGGCATGGCCGTTTGCGCGGCGGTAGAGCCGCGCCGCGCGTTCCCGCAGTTTCTGGGCGGCGCGCGCATCGGTGGCCTCAAGACGCTCGGCCTCGAAGGCAACGAACGCGAACGCATACTGGGTGAAACCGCCGGCGACCGCGTAAGCCAGCTTGAGGTTGCCCGGCTTCTCCCGCAGAATCGACTCGGAAAGCTTCAGATAGAAAGCACTCGCTTCGCGCGCCCGCAGCAGGTCGTCTTCCGTCGCGCGGCCCTGGTTCGCCAGTTCGTCGGCAACGCCCTGGATAATCAAATGGCGCGGCGAGCAGGCCGTCAGCAACAGTCCGACCAAAAGCAGTGCCGGGAGCCGTGCGAACGAAGCGAAGGGACTGCGGCGGCGCTGGTGGTTCGTTATCAACTCGCTCTTTTCGCGTTGCGCTGTCGGCAGCGGCGCTGCACCGCCCGACACGACCAAGTCAAGGCCGGGCGCCTGGCAAAACGGCGAGCCTAACCGCCGCTTGTGAACCTGACATGACAAGCCGCGATCATCCAGGCGCATGGCGCCGCCCAAGCGCCTGACCTCAGGCGATCGATTCAACGCCGCGCAACAGGCGCCCGGGGCAGGGTGCTGAAGGCACCACGCTGGCGACACGAAAACGCAAGGGCAAGAACACGTTGGTACTGACCGGTTCAAGCTGATGGTCGAGCAGGCATTCGCCACACGTTGCGTACCAGTAGCCCTCGGTCAGGCGCGGACGATTGAGCGGGATCGGAAACTTGCATGCATGGCAGTAAAGAACTTGCATGTTGCACCTCGGACTTTTAGGTGGGAAGTCGACAGATACCGGACCAAATGGTGCGCCCGAAATGTGCTGTTTTCATGACAGGATTCGCGCGAATCTCCTGTGCTTGCGGCCCTTCACAATGGTTGACGATTGCCGCGCGTAGCCAACTTGAAGCAAGCGTCAGGCCGCGTAGCCAAGCACCGCGAAAGCGTGGCAACTGGACCCGCCGACCACGAAGCAATGCCACACCG
>JAYTDE010000562.1:0-9850 GCA_043736195.1 Burkholderiales bacterium
CCCTTGGGGCGGATCTGCCGCGTGCCGAGCGACTGGTTGATCTGGATCAGGAGGCCATTGGGAAAGAACACCGGTGCGGCCAGGTTCATGCGATCTTCGAACTCCGGCGTGTGTTCCAGCAGCTTGGTGTCGCGCAAGCGCATGCGGTCGAGCGCCACGCCGGCGGTGCCGGCATAGGCGGCCAGCGCATCGGCCTGGGTATCGCTGCCGGTATAGGCGTGGTTCATGTTGTGGCGATGGCGATCGTCCATCTTGACGCCGCCCTTTTGCGTCGCCCGATCCACCCCATAAGTGACGAAGAACTCATGCAGCAGGCTGGCGTGATAGGTATCGCGCAGATTCTCGGCGTAGAGCTTCCAGTTGCCGTGGATCATCTGGCGCGAATAGCCGATGACGCGGATCGGCTTGTGCAGGAAGCGCTTGACCATGCCCATGCCGAACTCGCCCAGATAGGCCTCGATCGATTCGGCTTCGTCGGAGAAAGTGCCGAACAGCATCCCGCTCACGTTGGCTACTTTCAATTTTTTCGGCGAGACGGCAGCCATGTCGAAATCGGCCGGCATGCCGCCTTCACCCTTCAAGCCACGGCGAAACGGAATGCCGGTCAGCTCGCCGTCGGTGCGGTAACACCAGCGGTGATAGATGCACACATGCTCGGGCGCGTTGCCGTGGGTCTTGCGTACGATCTGCGCACCGCGATGCGAACAGCGATTGACGAAGGCGTGAACGGCGCCGCCTTCGCCCATGGCGCGCGACACCACAACAGGCGTGTCGCCAACCCAGCAGGTGCGGTAGTCGCCCGGCTTGGGAATCTCCGCCTCCAGGCACAGGTAGCTCCAGCAGGGGCCGCGGAAAATGCGCTCCATTTCCAGCGCATAGACCTCTTCATCGTGATACAGGCGGAATGGAATCCGCGAGTAGTCGTTGCGTTCCCAGTTCACTTCAAAGGACATGGATTTCTTTCGCAAAGCCAAGCGTGACAGTCTGCATCGCCCGGCCTCCTTGCACCGAAACTACACGCAAGGAGAGTCGGCAACGAATCGAATCCTCAGGATTATGTTCGGGACGGCGTTTGGGGTCAATCCACACCGAATTGGGTCGGCGGGTTGAGATATTCTTCGGATTCAGCAGCATCTTTCTGTCGAGTTTTCTTACAGTTGGCCTCCGGTAGAGCGGGGTTGCTCACTCTGGAAAATATTTTTCTCCAATGAAAAACGCTTGCGAACCGTCGAATGGCACAATTCCTGCTTTTGTTTATCGTTATGCTGTCGGGTCCGGTCTTGCCAAAAGAAGTCGCCTGACTTGTGAAGTGATTGTCAAGTGCCAGTTCGTACCGCCGTCACACCCAGTCCACTGGAGAGACCCATGAAGTACACCTACAAATTGTTCTCGGCAGCGGTCGTGTGCCTGGCCGGGCTCTCGCCGGTTCAGGCAGTTGTTGTCAACAGCGGCTTCGGTGCCGTGGCCGCATTGGCTGCGGCTTCGCCGTTCAGTAACGTGGTGAGGATCAACATTGACAACGGCGGAGGCTCATTTGGCGTCTGCACCGGTTCCTTGATTTCTGCCACGACGATCCTGACCGCAAAGCATTGCACCGAAAGCGGAGGTGTCGGCAACTACACCGTTGATTTTGACCGGAACGGAGATGGCATTCTTCAATCAGGGATTGATCAGACAAACTCGATCAGCAGCATCTTCCGGGCGCCCGACGCACCCAGCAACCCCAACCTGAAAGATGGCACCGACCTGGCGCTGTTGACGCTGAGCGGCTTGCTTCCCAACTGGGTTAACTCTTTGTTCCAGAAGTTGTGGGATGGCAGCGTCTTGGGTTCTTTAGTCACGATGGTGGGGTATGGGGGGCAAGGGGAGAACTCTTTGCAGTCCGGGCCCGGGGGATCCCGCTGGGCCGCTCAGAACGTCGCCGACAAGGTGGGCGCAGCAGGGTTCAACGAGCCCAACTCGGCCAACATCATTTCCACCGATTTCGACAATCCCGTCGGCTCGGGCTTTCCGTCCTTGGGGACCGGCAACACCTTGGGCGCCAGCCCGGTAGACAGCTCGCCTGACGCGCTGTCTACCGAAGGCACCACCGCAGGCGGCGACAGCGGCGGCCCACTGCTGATCGAATTAAATAACGAGTGGCTCATCGCGGGCGTGCTTAGCGGCGGAACAAGAGGTGACAGTGGCTTTGGCGATATTTCCTGGTGGACCGGTGTGGGCAACTACCGAACGCAGATCGAAGCGGCTGGCGGTGTGTTCTACAGCAACACCGTCCCGGAGCCGGGTGCATTGGCTCTGGTGGTGTTGGCACTGTTCGCGGCTGGCGCGCTCGGCAAGCAGCGGCAGATGAACTGAGGTAGCCCACAGGCGGGGCCATGCGGGCGGGCTCGTCCTGTCGCCGCTCACAGCGTGAACCTGTGATCGATCGCCAGCGGAGCGTGATCGGAAAAACGCATTACGTTGCCTGTTTGAATGGTTATCCAGGCCACCAGTCGCGCACCGTGATCGCGCGGACGATTCGGTTTTTCGGCTTTTCGGCGCGCGTCGACGCGCCGGGGCAGTCAGTCTGCCAGAGCCTGATAGGTCAGGTTGCGCATCAGTGCCCGGTAGTGGCGTCGCAACTCCGGAGCGCACAAAAGTGCGATGCCGATCAGTTGCTCCTGCGGATCGATCCAGAAGTAAGTGCCATGCACGCCCGACCAGTAAAACTCGCCAACCGAACCCGGCACCGGGTTGCGGCCCGCTTCCTTGCGCACGCAAAAGCCCAGGCCGAAGCCCTGGCCGAATTCTGGCAGCGGCGCCGACTCCTCGAATTGCGCGCGGCTGCTGGGGCTGAAAGCGATGCCGGGCGGCAAGTGATCACTTGCCATCAGCGCCACGGTTTTTCGGGCAAGCAGGCGCACACCGTCCAGCTCGCCGCCATTGGCCAGCATTTGCGCGAAACGCAGGTAGTCGGGCGCGGTTGAGACCATGCCGCCACCGCCGGACAGGAAGTTGGGCTTGATGGTCAGGTCGCGCGCCATCGGCGGCCGCTCGCCGGTCTTGGGGTCGACCAAGGCCTCGGCGACGCGATGTGCTTCAGATTTCGCCACCATGAAGCCGGTGTCTTTCATGCCCAGCGGCCCGGTGATGCGGCTGGCGATGAAGGCGTCCAGCGGCATGCCGGAGATCACTTCAACCAGGCACCCAAGCACATCGGTGGACATGCTGTATTCCCACACTTCACCCGGCTGGTTTTGCAGCGGCAGCTGCGACAGTTTGGTGATGAATTGGGCGCTGCTCTGCTGCGGGTCCATCGGGTTGACCTGGCGATAGGCCTGCTTGACCAGTGAATCGCCGAACTGGCCGTAGGTCAGGCCTGAGGTGTGGCGCAGCAAGTCCTGCACCGACATTTCGCGGCGCGGCCTTTCCAGCTTGAGGCTGTGCTTGCCGGCGGCATCGACTTCCTCCACGCCCACCCGCACCTGCGCCATTTCAGGCAACCAGGTCGAGATCGGGCTCACCAGACGCACGCGGCCTTCTTCAGCCAACATCATGATCGCCACCGAGACCATGGGCTTGGTCATCGAGGCGATGCGAAAAATCGAATCCACCGCCATCGCCGCGCTTTTCTCGCGGTCGCGGTAACCGAAAGCTTCCAGATAGGCCAGCTTGCCGCGCCGCGCGATCAGCACCACCGCACCGGGAATGACGGCTTTTTCCACGTCTTCCTCGAAGGCGGCATTGATGCGCGCGGCGCGCTTGGGCGACAGCAGGGTCGGATCGATGTTGACGGTCATGGCTCAAGTCTCACGAAAGATGGTGGGGCCAAAATGCTTGGCTCGCAGTTTAACGTCTTGATGGGCGCGGCGAGACGGCGCGCGCCTGAATTTCGTCACCCAGGCCGATGCCGTGTCGAAGCGGATTCCAAGTGGACATGCCCGAGAGAGAGTTGTACAATAACACGTACTTATCTGGAGAATCGCCATGGACGCCATTACCTACTCGTCGGCCCGCGCGAACCTTGCGCGCACCATGAATCGAGTTTGCGAAGACCACGAGGCATTGATCATCACACGCAACGGCGAGCAGTCGGTTGTGATGTTGTCCCTGGAGGACTACCAGTCGCTCGAAGAAACTGCCTATTTGCTGCGCAACCCCGCCAATGCCAAGCGCCTGCTGTCTGCCACAGCCCAACTGGGTGCGGGCCAGGGGGTCGCGCGGAAGCTGGTCAAGTGAAGCTGATTTTCGCGGACGAGGCATGGGAAGACTACCTCTACTGGCAAAAGCAGGACCGCAAGATGCTTGAGCGAATCAACAAGCTGATCGCTGAAATACAGCGCGCACCGTTCGTCGGTGTCGGCAAGCCTGAGCCGCTCAGGCACGCGCTTTCCGGATACTGGTCGCGGCGCATCAATGACGAGCACCGAATGGTCTACAAGATCGAGGGCGCATCACTTCTGCTTGCCCAGTTGCGATATCACTACTGACACGCCCAACGTGGTGCCGTGCGCCGAGCCGCAGGCGCCTGCCTGGCCGCAGCGCCGCGGTCGTACGCATTGGTCTAAAGGCGCCGCCCGTATTCGCTGAACAGTGCCTCGCGCACCGAGGTTTCTTCGAGTCCATGCGCTTCGATACTGCCGGCGGTCTGTGCAAGCATGGCGCCAACCCCTTCCGCGAGCGCCAGCCGCTTGTAGAGATCAGCCTCGAAGATTCCCATGCTTTCACCGATGATCGACATGAAGTTGACGATCTCGAAACTGACGTCATTCTCGAACTGGCAGGTTTCGCGTTGGCAGGCGTGGTAGACCGTCGCCAGCGTGGTCACGCCCGCGGCCGCTGCGGCCTGAAATTCCTGTGTGCGCAGCTTTTTCTTGAACTCCGGCATGAAGGTCAGCCGGTTCGACATGGCGCCGGCGCGCGCAACATCGAGCTCGACGAACTCCAGGCCCGGTATCGCCGCAAGCACCGCCTTGACCGCAGCGGTCACGCCCGGAAAGGTCGGCCGCTCGTTGAGGGCAACGCGCTTGTGGACCGGATGACGCAGCAGCGGGCGCAGGTCGGCAAGCCTTTCGGCAAGGTATTGGGCGAACGGCGCCATCGCGATCGGGCTCCTTCCGTGGGATCGCTCGTAGGCCGGAATGGCGATTTCACCAAACTGGATCTGGCAGCTTGGGCACCACGACAACACCTTCGGGGTCCCGGCGCTGGCCAGCTTGTCGATGGTGGAATAGGAAAACCGGCCGGAGCCGGCATCGTCGCCGGCGCCAAACTGCATCACACCGCAGCAATGGGATGGTCCGCCCATCACCTCGTAACGCGTGCCCAGCGCGTCCAGCACGTCCAGGCACAAGAGCGCGATGTGCGGGGTACGCAGCACGTTGCATCCGGTATAGAACACCACCTCCGGCGCTACCGCGGGCACTTGGCGCTTGTCCGGGCGTGGATTGACGCGCGCGAGTTGTTCCGGGGTCGTAAGCAGGCGCGACAGCATGCGAACGCTGTTTGACATGGTGGTGAATTTCTTCACGCCGTTGGCGCGTCGGGTGCCGGCGTCGCTCGCGGCCATCACCGCCAGCCCGGCCAGGCTCATCATCAGGCGCGGATTGACGCCGTAATCGCAGGCCGGGATGCACTTGCCGCTGTGGGTGCAGATCTCGGTCCAGCGCCGCGCCGCGTCCGTACCGGCGCCGCCGCGCAGGATGTCGACGATGCCGCCGACCACAGCGACCGGATTCTCATTGTCGATGCCGCCGGGTGTGGCCATCGGGCATGCGCTGAAACACTTTCCGCATTGCAGGCAGGCGTCCGCGATGTCCCTGGCCTGCGCTTTCAGGGCATCGGTATAGGTCAGCGCGCTCACAGGGCCTCCAGTTCCAACAAACAGCAACGCGTGTCGGCCAGACAGGTCGCCGTCCAGGGAAACAGCGCGCCCGCCGCAAGCGTCAGCAACGCATGATAACGAAAGGCGTCGCGCCACGATACATGTCGCCATAGCTTACCCGCCTCGAGGTACTGCCTCTTGAAGAATCCCTCATGGCTTGCGGACACCGCTGCCTCGCCTATACTGCCGGCGCTCTCCCAACGCCCCCTTGCAATGAATCCACCTGTTGAAGCCGTGCCGGCGCGCGAACTGCTGCGCGCCTACTGGCTGGCTTTTTTGCTTTCGCTGGGCGTCACCGTTGCCAACTCGTTCGCGCGCATGGCCTACGCCCTGGTGCTGCCATCGATGCGCGACGACCTGGCGTGGAACTACACGCAGGCCGGCTGGCTCAACACCGCCAACGCGATCGGCTACCTGATCGGCGCGGTGGTCACCCGCCTGATCATTCGTCGCAGCGGCAACCGTGCTCTGTTCGTGGCCGGTGTGCTATTGACCGCGCTGTCGGTGCTGGCCACCGGGTTGACGCGCGACATCGCCTGGCTGGGCGTGTGGCGCATCGCCAGCGGCATCAGCGGCGCGGCGGCCTTCATCGCCGGCGGCGCGCTCTCCGGCAACATCCTGCCGGCGCACCCGCAACGCGCGGGCACCACCATCGCCATCTACTTCGGCGGCGGCGGTATCGGCTTCCTGCTGTGCGGCGTGCTGCTGCCGATCATGCTCGATGCCGGTGGACCATCGGCGTGGCAGCAGGCCTGGGTGGGCATGGGCGGCGCGAGTCTGGTGATGCTGGTGGCCTGCGCATGGGCGGCCTGGCGCATCGCCGAGCCCAACACCGTGCCGGAAGGCGAGAGTCAGACAGGGACCTACGGCGTGTCCCATCTCAAGGCCGGCCTGGCCGCCTATGTCGCTTTCGGCCTGGGCTACATCGGCTACATGACCTTCGTGATCGCCTGGATGCGCGACCACGGCGCCTCCACCGGCGAGGTCATCGCCATGTGGACCACCTTCGGCATGGCCAGCATTCTCGGGCCCTGGATCTGGCGCATCCCGCTCAACACCTGGATTCCCGGGCGCATGTTGTCCGCGGCCCTGGCCACCCTGGCGCTCGGCGCGGTGCTGCCGCTTTTTTCCGCCGGGATGGTCTCAATGCTGCTGTCGGCCACATTGTTCGGCGCCTCGATGTGGAACATTCCCGGTTCCATCACCCATCTGGTCAAGCGCGCCCTGCCCAAGCAGGCCTGGGGCTCCGCGGTCGCGACCTTTACGATCTACTTCGCCGCCGGGCAGATCGCCGGGCCGGTGATGACCGGCGCGCTGGCGGATTTGTTTGGCGGGCTGGGCACCGGGCTGGCGCTCTCCGTTGGCGTGCTGGCCCTGGGCTCTGTGATCGCGCTGGTGCAGCGTGATGAGGTGCACGGAGCGTAGCCGGTCGTTTGAGTTATCGAACCGACCCCGCGAATTCAAGCGGGAAAGCGGCTGTTCGGGAATGCACACAAACGGCCACTATGCACAGTTTGAAACTATGTGCAGGTGGCATCGACTAAAAGTCGGGGAGACAGTCGTGGAGTGGCTCTCTGCGCAGTAGTGCGGAATAGATCTGGACATAGTTTTTGTAGCAGAGTGCAGTGGTGGCTCCACTTCAGGAGACCACCATGGGAAACACCCAATCATCACGATTCAACCATATCGACTGGCTTGCCAACGGTCCGTTCGCGCCTCACATTGATGCGTACAAGCAGTACCTGACTGAGCGTGGCTACGCGGCGACCACGTTCAGCAATTGCATCCGCAGCATTGCCCACTTCGCCCAATGGACGCGTAGCCGACGCCTGCGGATCCGGCGCATTGACGAATCCGTCGTTGCCGAATTTCTTGACAAGCACCTTCCTGAATGTCGATACACCGGTCCGATTTGCCGTGATCGTCGCAGCCTGAGCGCCGCGCTGGGACATCTTCTCGTCGTGCTGCGTGCTCGCGGCGTCGTGGCACCCCCTGCAGTGAGGTCAACGCCAGTTGATGAGGAACTGGTGCGCTACGACATATACATGGATCACGTGCGCGGCCTGGCGCCCAAGACCCGGAGCACCGCCTTGCGCATCGTAGGCAGGTTGCTGGTCTCCCGCTTCGGCGACGGTGCCATCGACATTGCCGCGATCAAGCCCGACCATGTTCGTCGGTTCTTCGCACAACAAGCCAAGCTTTACAGCAAGCCGGCAACGGCCGGCACGGTAGTGTCGGCATTGCACGGGTACTTCCGCTACCGCACATCGCTTGGCAATAAAGTGCATGGACTGATCGGCGTGCTTTCGTTTCCCGCCAACTGGCAGCTATCCTCGTTACCCAAGACCCTGACGACTGAGGAAGTCGAGCAGCTAATCAGCGCACTGGGTCAGTCCGGCCGCTCTATGCGGCGTGCTGACGCCATTGTGCGTTGTGCGCTTGATCTTGGACTACGCAGCGGCGAGGTTGCGCGAATCGGCCTCGATGATATCAACTGGCGCGCCGGCACGATCACGCTGCGACATACCAAGGGGCGCCGCGAGGACGTGCTGCCACTGCCTGTGGCCACCGGTAAAGCCATCGCAGCCTACCTGCAGCACGAACGGCCCAAGACCAGCAACCGCGCCGTCTTCGTGCGCCATGTGGCACCACGCGATGTACCCGTTGGCCCCGATCTTGTTCGCAAAACGATCCGCCAAGCCTTCGCCCGCGCAGGACTTCCCTATACGCGCTCTCACCTGCTGCGCCATACGATGGCCAATCGACTCCTGGCCGGAGGATCTTCCCTCAAGGAGGTGGCAGACGTCCTCCGCCACCGTTCTCTGAACACCACCATGATCTACGCCAAACTCGACAGTCGCAAACTCATTGAGGTCGCACTCCCGTGGCCGGGGAGCACATCATGAGCACGGTCTCCCTGCACCGGCGTGTGGATGACTATTTAGCCGAGCGTCACCGCCTGGGTTTCTCCGGTCGCACTCAGGCATATGCCCTGCGCAGCTTCGCGAAACATGTTCAGGCGGTCCGTCATCGTGGGTCTCTGACCGGGGAGGTCATGGCTGACTGGGCGCGGCGCGACAGTCACGGCAGCACTGACCCGCTTACCTGGGCACGCCGACTAAAGCTGCTGCGTACCTTTCTGCGTTGGCTACAGCAATTTGAACCGCACACCGAAGTGCCTGATGACGCGATCTTCGGACCGCTGCCAGAACGACTGGCACCGCACATCTACAGCGAGCAGGAGATCGTCGATCTGCTGGCTGCTGCCCGGCGGCTTGGGCCTGCGCAGGGATTACGGTGCGTCGTTTATGAAGCGCTGTTTGGTCTGATCGCCAGTACCGGAATGCGAATCTCCGAAGCCTTGGCGCTACGCAACGAAGACGTCAATCTCAAGTACGGCATGCTCGCCATTCACCAAACAAAGTTCGGCAAGTCGCGGCAAGTACCACTACACCCCAGCACAGTAGCAGCGTTGCGCCGCTATCTCTGGATGCGCAATCTGGTCGGAAACTTTGAACAGGACGAAGCTCCGCTCTTCATTGGTACTCGGGGCCAACGACTCGGACTCCCCATGGATAGCCATCAGGTGAATCGCGTCTTCGTCACCTTGCGCGAGCAATTGGGTTGGCGCAACCGGGGTGCGCATCATGCTCCTCGCATCCACGATCTGAGGCATTATCCCGAGTCCAGGATTATTCCGAGTCAAATGGGGGGAGCACGAGCTGGCGGAGCATTCAGAAGCATCGTTGAAGGTTGGTTGTCGGCATATTGCATGAGGTCAGAGTCCGTTCAGGAATGCGAGAAGCTGGTCATCAGGTCGAAAGCGACCGACTCGTCCAGGTTGTGGATTCACTCTATCCAGGGCGGCTTGCTTCATCTCGAGGTTGACATCGAGATATATTTGCGTCGTCTCGACGGATTCGTGCCCGAGCCAAATGGCGATCACGCTACGTTCTACCCCTGCTTGCAGAAGTTCCATCGCCATCG
>JAYTDE010000563.1:0-1669 GCA_043736195.1 Burkholderiales bacterium
GGGGTGATCAGCCTGCCATCACGCACCATGAAGAAACAGGCGATCGGCGCTTCCGAGACGCGGCCTTGGGCGGTCAGCATCAGGGCGCCGTCGTAGCCGTCGGCCTTGGCCTGCAGTTGCGTCAGGCGGGCGTTATGGTAATTGGCGGTCGACTTGATGCGCGGCGGGCTGGCGTTGTCCGACAGACGGTGCCACGAGCTCACGCCCAGGCTCATGCCGCTGTCGGCGAACTTTGGCTTGTCGCGCGGCATCGCCGCTGCGGTGAAGCCGACCGGCCCGGTGGTGGCCATCAGGCCGATGCCCTCGATGTAGACCAGGAGGCGCATGTAGACATCGTCGTCCGGCTCGTTGGCGCGGATCAGCCGCGTCAGGCACTCGCGCATGTAGTCGGTGTCGTAAGTGCGGTCGAAACGCATCAGCTTCATGCCAACCTGCAGGCGCCGCATGTGCTCGGCTAAGCGAAAGATCGAGAACTGCCGGGTAGCCGGGTTGTAATAGGCACGCAAGCCCTCGAACACCGTGGTGGCATAGGCCATGCCGAGCGAGAGCGGGTGCACGCGGGCGTCGGCAAACGGCATCAATTCGCCGTTGACCATGATGGTTTTGGCTTGCCACATGATGGAGACTTAAGGGTTGCGCTTGAAGCCGAGCGCCGGGATCAGGCGCGCCATTTCACGCTGCACATTCGCAAGCGTCGCGCTGAATTCCTTGTGCCCCTGGTAGGCCGCGTTCGACTTGAGCTTGCCCATCAGTTCCTTGAAGGCGGCGCCTTTCATCATGTCCTGCGCCGCTTCTTCCCATTGCGCGATCACCTCCGCCGGCACGCCGGCCGGACCTGCGATGCCGTAGAAGATCGGCACCGAGAGCGGATAACCCAACTCCTTGTAGGTTTGCAGGCTGGGAAACTCGGGCAACCTGTCGGGTCCGGACTCGACCAACAGGCGCGCCTGGCCGGATGCAACGAAGGGCGGAAATTCGGCCGCGACCAATGCATCGATCTGCCCCCCCATGAGCGCGGTAATCGCTTCAGCGCCGCCCTTGTAGGGGATGTAGGTCGCGCTGATTCCCAAATGCCTGAACGCCGCTTCGGTGGCGATATGCGGCCCGCCATTGGTGGCTGCGGTCGACCAGTTGAGCCGCCCGGGGTTGGCGCGTGCCCAGGCGATGAAGTCCTGCCAGCTGCGGTGCGGGCTGTCGCTCTTAACGAATAGCGGTTGCGCCGACACCAGGAACTGGAACAGGTAGGTGAAGTCTTTCGCCGCGTCGTAGGGCAAGGTCTGGAAATTGGGCGCCACCGTGAAGGGGCTGGTGGTGGCGAGTGCGACGGTGTAACCGTCGGGCCGTGCGCGTGCCAGTTGGCCGGCGGCGATGGTGGCGCCGGCGCCCGCGCGGTTTTCCACCACCACCGGCACCTTCCAGCGCTCGCGCAGGAAGTCAGCGATGAAGCGCGCCGAGATGTCGCCGCCGCCACCCGGTGCGAAGCCGACGATGATGGTGACCTGCTTCGACGGGAAGCGCTCTTGTGAGCCGACGCCGGGTGCGGCGGCGAGCATGGCGGTAGCGAGCATGGCGAAAAGCAGTCTGGCAAGTTTGATGTGCATGTTCATGGGCCGTTCAAGGTTTCAGGGGAGTCATAGGAGTGGGACCTGCAGGTTGGGAACATGGCCGC
>JAYTDE010000564.1:0-6577 GCA_043736195.1 Burkholderiales bacterium
CGCAACGCGGCCCGGCATGCGGGCAGCGCGGGTGGAAATGGCAGCCGGTGGGCGGATTCAAGGGCGAAGGAATCTCGCCCTTGATCGGGATGTAGTCGCGCTTGCGCTTGGTCAGCGATGGCACTTCGGACAGCAGCGCCTGGGTATAAGGGTGATTCGGTTCGGCGTACACCGAACGCGTCGGTGCCGACTCCACCACCCTTCCCAGGTACATGATCACCACCCGGTCGGAGAGGTGGCGCACCACGCCCAGATCATGACTGATGAAGAGGTAAGTGAGTTGCAGCTCGGAACGCAACTGCATGAACAGGTTCAATACCTGCGCCTGGATCGAAACATCGAGCGCGGCCACCGCCTCGTCGCAGACGATGAATTCGGGCTTTACCGCCAGCGCACGGGCGATGCCGATGCGCGCGCGCTGGCCACCGGAGAACTGGTGCGGAAAGCGGCGCGCCATGGCCGGGTCGAGCCCGACGCGACCGAGCAGGGCGGCCACGTAGTCGCTTTGTTCACCGCGCTTGATCAGGCCGTGCACCACAGGTGCTTCGCCGACAATGTCGGTAACCCGCATGCGCGGGTTGAGCGAGGCATAGGGGTCCTGGAAGATCATCTGGATCTTCAGCTGCGCGGCGCGCGCGGCCTCGCCCTTGAGCGCGCGGGTATCGGTGCCGGACCACAGCCGGGTGCCTTCGGTGGGCGGATGCAGGCCGACCGCGATGCGTCCCAGGGTCGACTTGCCGCACCCGGATTCGCCCACCAGGCCCACCACCTCACCGGCCGCAATCGCCAGGTCGACGCGGTCGACCGCATGCACCACTTCCTCGCGGATATTCGCGCCCAGCAGGCGACCCAGCTTGGCGGCGGCATCGAGCGACTTGACGAAGCGCTTGGAGACGGCCTTCAACTCAAGCAGCGGCGGGTTCATCGGGCCAACTCCTCGGCGTCCGGCAACACCAGCGGGTCGCTGTGCGGATGAAAGCAGCGCGCCGCATGACCGTCGGCGCCAGCCTCGCTGGCAGGCTCTTCGTTGCAACGCTTGTCGGCGCGCGCGCAGCGCTCGCGAAACGGGCAGCCCGGCGCCAGGTTCAGGAGCGAGGGCGTCATGCCGGGAATCTGCGACAGCGGCTGGCCGCGCGGATTGCAGGCCGGCACCGAGCGGATCAGGCCGCGCGTGTAAGGGTGGCGCGGCAGGTCGAGCACCTGCGCCACGCTGCCGGATTCAACCACGCGGCCGGCATACATCACGCAGATGCTGTCGGCCAGGCCGGCCACCACCGAGAGGTCATGGGTGATCCAGATCAGCGCGGTGCCGGATTCACGGCACAGCTTCTGCATCTCGAACAGGATCTGCCCCTGGATGGTGACGTCGAGCGCCGTGGTCGGCTCGTCGGCGATGATCAGTTCGGGCTTGTTCAACAGTGCGGTGGCGATCGCCACCCGCTGGCGCATGCCGCCGGAGAACTGGTGCGGATAGCACAACAGGCGCTCGTCGGGCGACGGAATGCCGACCTGGCCCAGGGCCGCGCGCGCTCGCGCAAGCGCTGCCGCGCGGCTTACCGGCTCATGCGCTAAGATCGCCTCGATCATCTGCGTATCGATGCGCAGCACCGGATTCAAGGTCATCATCGGGTCCTGGAAGATCATCGCCACCCGACGCCCGCGATAGCTGCGCATGGTTTCCGCATCCAGGCCGCGCAGGTCGGTGCCGTCCAGCATGATGCGCCCACCCACCACCCGGCCCGGTGGATCGATCAGGCCCATGATCGAATAGCCGGTCATCGACTTGCCCGAGCCCGATTCGCCGACCAAGCCCATGATCTGGCCGCGCCCGACCGTGAACGAGACCTCGTTGACCGCTTTCACCACGCCCTGCTTGGTTACGAAGTGGGTCGACAGGTTCTCGATCGCGAGTGCCGGCGTGCTCATTTTTTGAGCCGCGGATTGAGCACGTCGCGCAACTGGTCGCCCACCAGATTGATGCTGACGATCATCAGGAGCAGGGCGACGCCGGGAAAGAAGCTGATCCAGTATTTGCCCGACAGCATGTAGTTGAAGCCGTTGGCGATCAGAAGCCCCAGCGAAGGCTCGGTGATCGGCAGGCCCAGGCCGAGGAACGACAGGGTGGCTTCGAGCGTGATGGCCGAGGCCACCTGCACCGTGGCGATCACGATCAGGGGTGGCATGCAATTGGGCAGCAGGTGCCGGAATACGATGCGCGCCGGCGGCAGGCCCAGCACCTGCGCGGCCTCGATGTATTCGCGGCGGCGCTCGACCAAGGCCGCGCCGCGCACGGTGCGCGCGTAGTAGGCCCACTGCACCGCCACCAGTGCGGTGATGATCTTGCCCAGGCCCTGGCCCAGGAGCGCCAGCAGCACCAGCGCGATTAAGATCGGCGGAAACGAAAGCTGGATGTCGGCTATTCGCATGATCAGGTTGTCGGTGCGCCCCCCCACATAGGCCGAGACCATGCCGGCGGAAGTACCGATGATCAGCGCCAGCACGGTGGCGGCGAAGCCCACGAACAGCGAGATGCGCAGGCCGTAAAAAATTCCCGACAGCATGTCGCGGCCCTGGTCGTCGGTGCCCAGCGGCGCGATTTTGTTGTTGCCCAGTTTGGCGCCGGGTTCGAGCTTGGCGTCCATGATGTCGAGTTGCGCCAGGTCATAGGGATTTTGCGGCGAGATCCAGGGTGCGGTCAGCGCGATGACCAGGATCGCCAGCAAGACGCAGGCACCGGCCACCGCCAGCCGGTTTTCACGGAACTCCTCGATGAAGCGCGACAGCGGTGTCTGTTCGGCAATGGTCATGCAAGTCTTTCGGTGGCAGTCAGGTCGCCCAGATATAGCGGATCAGCGTGGTGGGCAAGGCGAACGCCAGGCCGTGGTGGAAGGATTCCAGCGACCCGGCCGGGCGACCGCGCTTTTGGCGCCAGGCACCGACGGCCGCCATCATCAGGCCGCAGGCGATCGGCACTCCAATGAGCAGCGCGACGCGGGTGTCGAAACTGCGGGCGAAGGAGGCGGGAAACAATTGCAGGGAGAGCGCGCCGATGGCACAGCTGGCCAGGGCGAACAACAGGAATCGCGCAGCCCCCGACAAGGGTTTGCGTGGTTGCGTGAGCGCGGCGCGACTGTTGCCGGTGAGGAAGTTGAAAATTCCGGCGAACGCATCGCCGAAAATCTGCCCAATCAGCCCCAGGATCAACTCCAGGAGCGCTCCAAGGATCAATTCCCCGAAGATCTCGAACAACACCGTGAAAATGGCTTCCATGCCTCATGGCGTGGCGTCGGTCAGGCGCACCCGCGGATCGAGCACCGAATACAGCAAGTCGACCACCAGGTTCACCAGAATGAACATGGCCACGATGATCATCAGGTAGGCCACGATCACCGGGCGGTCGAGCACGTTGATCGAATCGATCAGGAGCTTGCCCATGCCGGGCCAGGCGAAGATGGTTTCGGTGACCACCGAAAACGCGATCACCGAGCCGAACTGCAGGGCGATCACGGTGACGATCGGAATCATGATGTTTTTCAACACATGCACTCCCACGATGCGCGAGTTCGACAGGCCCTTGGCGCGCGCGAACTTGATGTAATCCATCATCAGCGCCTCCTGGGTGCCGGAGCGTGCCAGGCGGATGATCAACGCGATGTTGAGCAACGCCAGGGTGAAGCTGGGCAACAGCAGGTGGCGCAGCCCCTCGATCGACAGAAAACTCACCGGCACGCCGAGAAACAGCGCGGTGGGTCCGCGGCCGTTGGACGGCAGCCAGCCCAGGAACACCGCGAACACCATGATCAGCATCAGGCCGACCCAGAAGGTGGGCAGCGAAAAACCGAGGATCGAGCCGGCCATGATGGTGCGCCCGGCGAAGGATTTTGGCTTCAGGCCCGCGTACAGGCCCAGCGGCAGGCCGATCACCACCGCCATCAGGATCGCCAGCACCGCCAATTCGAGCGTGGCCGGCATGCGCTCGAAAATAAGCTCGATGGCCGGGATGTTGAAGGCGAATGATTTACCCAGATTGCCGGCCAGCGCCTGCTTGACGAACACCATGTACTGAAACCACATCGGTTTGTCCAGCCCGAGGCGCTCGATCGCGCTGGCGCGATCGGCCTGGGTCGCGTCCGGACTGATCAGGATGTCGATCGGATTGCCGATCGCATAGACGCCGGCAAACACCAGAATCGACATCACGAACAGAACAACAACGCTCTGCAACAACCGGCGAATGATGAATACAAGCATGAGTGCGCGCGATGAAGCAGCCGCAAAGGCCGCTGTTGTGCCGTTTAGTAGTTTTTCCAGACGGGAAATTGTCCGGCTCCGCCGGCGATTTCCCGCACTATAAATCCGGAAAAAAGTAGGGTTTCACTTTTTTCCGCTGGTTAGATCAACAGAATCCTAACAGAGCCTCGAAACCCTTCTCGCGCCCATAACCGGAATGCTTCATGCCGTCGCAAGGCAACGCGACGCCAGCGCTGGCGCCTGAATTGTTGATGAACACCTGTCCAGCCCGCGGTTTGCGTGTCAGGCGCAACTTGAGTGCTACGTGTCCTGTGTGCGGATGCAACCCCAAACACGGATTATCGCCCGCCGCTCGGCTTGGTCCGCCACCTCGATTTTTGCGCTGCAAAAGCGGCACTTATAATGCGGCCTGAGTATGCTGGGTGATGGTTGCGCTTGTGGCGCCCGGCAATTCGATTTTTCCAGAAGGGATCAGCATGAACCTCGATCGCGTCGGCTCCGGCCGTGACCTGCCCAACGACTTCAACGTCATCATCGAGATTCCGATGAACGCCGACCCCATCAAGTACGAGGTCGACAAGGAAACCGGCGCCCTTTTCGTCGACCGCTTCATGGGCACGGCCATGCATTACCCGTGCAACTATGGCTACATTCCGCATACCCTGTCGGACGATGGCGACCCGGTCGACGTACTGGTGATCACGCCGTTTCCGCTGATTCCTGGCGTGGTTGTGCGCTGCCGCGCGATCGGCGTGCTCAAGATGACCGACGAAGCCGGCGGCGACGCCAAGATCCTGGCGGTCCCGGTCGACAAGATCCTGCCGATCTACAAGCACTGGCAGAAGCCGGAAGACATGAATGAACTGCGCCTGCAGCAGATCCAGCACTTCTTCGAGCACTACAAGGACCTGGAGCAGGGCAAGTGGGTCAAGATCGAAGGCTGGGGCGGGCCGGAGGATGCGGCTGCCTCGATCAAGGCCGGGGTGGCACGCTACGAAGCCGCCAAGGACAAGCCGAAGTTCTAAAGTCAGGTCAGGCGTCCAGCCCGAAAAAGCCGCGAATCCGCGACAACAACTCGGCCGAGCGGCTGGCGTGGTCGCGCGCGGTGGCATCATGCCCGGCAATTGCGGCCGCCAGCGCGCCCTGGCGGCTGGCCATCACGTGCGACATCTGCTCGGCGATTTCCGGGCGCGCCTTGAGCACGGTCTCGAAGGAGTTGCGGTCGAGCCGGTAGCACTCCACGTTGGTCCGTGCGACCACGGTGGCGCTGCGCGGCGCGCCTGTCAGCAAGCCGGCTTCGCCGAAAAAGCTGCCTGCGCCCAGCGTGTTGATGAAGCGTCGCTCGTTGCCTTCGGCGTCTATCACGATATCGGCTTCACCGGCGGTCAAGATGTAGAGCCAATGCGCGACGTTGCCCTGGCGCGTGATGATCTCGCCTTGGGCGAACGGCGAGTAGGTCAGGCGCTCGGCGATGATGCGCCGCTCCGCTTCAGTCAGGCTGGTGAACAGGTCCATCGGATCGAGCGCGGTCAGGCGGCGCTCAACCTCGCGCTCGTGCACCTCGCGCCGGTGCTCCTCGCTTTGCTCGGTCAGGCGTATGCCGTGCTCTTCAACCGCCAGGCGCCAGCCAGCGCGCTGCAGCGCGGTGAAGACATGGATGCGCACCTGGCTATCGGTGGGGTCATCGTAGCGCAGGTCGGTGAGCCAGTAGCGCAGATCGTATACGCCGTAGCCGTGCTCGAAATTCATCAGCACGCAATTGGGTGCCGGAACGCGTGCCGTATGCGCGATCTCCGATTCGTGGATCGCCTGTTCGATGGCCGGGATCACGCGCGTCGGCGGTGCCGACAGTTCGACGGCGAAACGCACATGGCGACGCCATTGCATCGGCTCGCCGAGGCGCCGGCCCAGCACCGAGAACTTTCCCTTCATCAGGGTGCTGTTGGGCAGCACCACGGTTTCCCAGTCGCTGGTCTCGATCGAAGTCGAGCGCCACCGGATGTCTACCACGCGGCCGGTGAGGTCGTCGATGCGGATCCAGTCGCCTAGCTGAATCGAACTGTCGAGCTGGATCGCGATGCCGCCCAGGATGTTGCCCAACGTATCCTGCATGGCGAATGCCAGTACCGCGGTCATCACGGCGGTACTGGCCAGAATGCTGGCGGGGTCAATGCCGGTGGCGCGCAAGCGCGTGATGATCCATGTGAAATACACGAGGATGATCACTAGATCCTCGACAATGCGCGGCGCACGCATGCCCGTCATTGGCAGCAATGCGCGAAATACCATGACGCCGGTAAGCCGGATCATGGCGATGCCGCCGATC
>JAYTDE010000565.1:0-4732 GCA_043736195.1 Burkholderiales bacterium
TGCAAGGCGGTGGCAAGAGCCTGCTGCCAATTGGCGTAGTCGCCGTGTCCGGTGAATTCGAGCGCGGCGAAGTTGTTGCCATCCGCGCGCATGAAGGCGGCGAAATTGCGCGCGGCCTCACCAACTACACGGCCAACGAAGCGCGTCGCATCATGCGCAAGCCCTCCAGCGAGATCGAATCAATCCTGGGTTTCATCGACGAAGACGAACTGGTGCATCGCGACAACCTGGTTTTGCTGTAACCAGCCACGCCGGTTGACGACGCCCAAAAGACCTGGGTCATGACCGCCTGCGCAGCCGGCTCAGCGTAAGCAGAAAGCCCGGCAGCAGGACAAATACCGCGATGGTCGCGATCCATTGCTCCGCAGTCATCACAAACGCGTAGACCCACGGTCGTGGCTGGACCGCTTCCAGTAACAGTGCGGGATGGAATGGCGGCTTCAGAAATCCGAGCAGTACCGTGAGCGTGCAATAAATCGTGAGGCATATCCGCGCCGATTCCCCTGGCTTGAACTTTGTATCTGCTTCCGAGCGACCAAACCAGACAAGCACTGCCAGGCAAGCAGCCTCGTACAGCATGACCGGGTGGCGCAAAGCTCCATCGCCAAAGTCAACGCCCCACGGCAAGCTGGTGGGACTGCCGACGCCGGTCCCGCGCAGCGCCCAGAAAAAAGCGCCCAGGCTCAATACCAACAGCGCGGAAACTACGGCAACGACCAATCCGTCAGCTTCGCGCCCACCACCTTCCTGGCGATCTGCAAACCAAAGGGCCAGGCGCCCGCCTATGAGTGCGCCCACACTCGAATCACCACTCAACAAGGCAAGCGCGGAATCGCCAATCAAATCCTGTGGTGCCGCAAAAAATCCGGGATAGGTCAGCGCGTATACCGCCTTCGACCCAGCCAGAGCACCCAGCACCATGGCACCCAACAACCGGCGGCGCTGCGGGCCCGTGAATCCCGAGTGCCGCGCAAGCAATCGAAAGAACACCGCCAGTGCGAGAAGCCAGCAGAGCAGCTTGACCGCGAGCGCGGCATGAAGCGGTAATGACATGCTTCGATTGTATCCGCGTGAAGAATCGCATCGGCGCTGGCTGCGAGCGCCATCAAACGCGCCGACAAACCATGCAGCGGCCGGCGCCAGATGCTAGTCGCCTGGTATGCCGTTGTGGCGCTCGCGCCCACCACGTTTCAAGTTTCGCACTTGGGTTTCATCCAAGATGCCGTTTTCGAAGCATCTTCGCGCCTGAAGCATCCGGCGGATTTCCGAGCGGACCCCTCCTGCACTCGCAGGATGATGGCGAATGCTGCAGCCATCGCCAATTGTTTGTGTCAATCGAATGGATAGCCTGCGTCAATCTGCTACCCCCGCCCCAAAGGATGCGGCATCCTGCTCAGCCTGGCCTTGCACAGGATTCGACTCGGGCGCCGCCAAAGTGGCAGGTCCATCCTGCGCCTGGCGCACTCTTTGGCGCAGAAAACGCAGGCTTTCGCTCTTGCGTTCGAACAACAGGCGCGAAAGCTCGTTCAAGGCCTGGTCATAGACGGCGCGCTTGAACTCGATCACCGTATCCAGGGGAATCCAGTAATCATGCCAGCGCCAGGCATCGAACTCGGGATGGTCGCAGGCACGCAAGCGCACGTCGCAATCGCGGCCAATCAGGCGCAGCAGGAACCAGATCTGTTTCTGGCCGCGATAATTGCCGCGAAAATCGCGTCTGATCCACTCACGCGGCACCTCATAGCGCAACCATTCGCGCGTGCGCCCGAGAACACGCACATGCTCGGCTTTGAGGCCGGTTTCCTCATGGAGCTCGCGGTACATGGCCTGTTCCGGCGTTTCACCATACTTGATGCCGCCCTGCGGAAATTGCCAGGAATGTTCGCGTACCCGCTTGCCCCAGAAAACCTCGTTCCGATGGTTGACGATGATAATGCCGACGTTCGGGCGGTAGCCGTCACGGTCGAGCATGAATTTACCCGCTGATCCCTTAAAATTAGCCCCATTATAAACATAAGAAAAACCTGAACAAGTTCGCTGCCCGCGAACTGCCGCACCAAGTGTCTTGTCAATTCCACAACTTGAAAAGACCCTTCGCGTGACTGCGGCTTTGGTCAGCGTTTTCGACACTTCCTCAAGGGGTAATAGCCAGCATGCGCGCATCCAGGTTTTTCATCGCCACCATCAAGGAGGCTCCCAACGACGCCGAGGTCGCCAGCCACAAGCTGATGATCCGCGCCGGCATGATCAAGCGCGCGTCCGCCGGCATCTACTCCTATATGCCGCTGGGCTTAAGAGTCATTCGCAAGGTGGAAGCCATCATCCGCTGCGAAATGGAGCGCGCCGGTGCCATCGAGCTATTGATGCCGGTAGTGCAACCGGCCGAATTGTGGCAAGAAACCGGGCGTTTTTCGAGCATGGGCCCGGAGCTCATGCGCGTCAAGGACCGGCATGACCGTGACTTCATCATCCAGCCCACCAGTGAGGAAGTGATCACTGATATCGCGCGCCAGGAACTGCGCAGTTATCGGCAACTACCGCGCAACTTTTATCACATCCAGACCAAGTTTCGCGACGAACGGCGGCCGCGCTTCGGCGTGATGCGCGGCCGCGAGTTCACCATGAAGGATGCTTACTCCTTCGATCGTGACGCCGCCAGTGCCGAAAAGAGCTACGACATCATGTTCGAGGCCTACAAGCGGATTTTCGACCGCTTCGGTCTGACCTATCGCGCCGTGGCTGCCGATACCGGCGCGATCGGCGGTTCGCGTTCGCACGAGTTCCAGGTCATCGCCGATACCGGCGAAGACGCGCTGGTGTTTTGCCCGCAATCGGACTACGCCGCCAACATCGATCTGGCCGAGGCGCTAGCGCTTGTCGCCACGCGCTCCGCACCGACCCAGCCTATGCAGTTCGCACCCACGCCGGGCGCCGCCACCTGTGCCGAAGTAGCTGCTCTGCTAGGGCTGCCGCTGGCGCGCACGGTGAAGTCGCTGGTACTGGCAAGCGAAGACCGCGACGCGGCAGGCACTTCAAGCAATGTGCAGGTCTGGCTGTTGCTGCTGCGCGGCGATCATGATCTGAACGAGATCAAGGCCGGCAAGATCGACGGCCTCAAGGGCGGCTTTCGCTTTGCCACCGTGCCGGAAATCATCGAGCACTTCGGCATCAAGCCGGGCTATCTGGGGCCGCGGGCAACGCAGAAGCCGGTGCGCGTGGTGGCCGACCGCACGGTCGCGAACATGAGCGATTTCGTGATCGGCGCCAACCAGTGGGATCACCACATCACCGGCGTCAACTGGGGCCGCGACCTGCCGGAGCCGGAACTTGTCGCCGACATTCGCAATGTACAAGCCGGCGACCCCTCGCCCGACGGCCGCGGCACTCTGGCGATCCAGCGCGGCATCGAGGTTGGGCACGTGTTCTACCTCGGCACCAAATACTCCGCAGCCATGAAGGCCAACTATCTGGACGAAACCGGCAAGCCGCAATTGATGGTGATGGGTTGCTACGGCATTGGGGTGACGCGCATCGTGGGTGCCGCCATCGAGCAGGGACATGATGCGCGCGGCATCATATTCCCCGACGCCATCGCACCGTTCACGGTGGCAATTTGTCCGATTGGCGGCGACAAATCACCGGCGGTACGCGCGGCAGCGGAGAAACTGCATGACGAACTGACTGCCGCCGGGGTCGACGTGTTGCTCGACGACCGTGGCGAACGGCCGGGTGTCATGTTCGCCGACATGGAGCTGATCGGCATTCCACATCGCATCACCGTCGGCGACCGCAGCCTCAAGGATGGATGTGTCGAGTACCAGGGCAGGCGCGATACGGCAGCCACGCCGGTGCCACTCGCCGAAGCCGTTGCGCTGCTCAAGTCGCGACTCAAGGCGTGAGCCGCTCAGCGTTTCCCGCAGCGCTGTCAGGCCTATTGCGAAACGCAGCCGGGTGGGCACGTCGCGCTGCCGTGCTTCTGATGCTGGCGCCGGCGTGGAGCGCGGCCGGCGAACAGCAGTACGAGCCCCTGACCGATTCGGTGCGCACCGCGCTCTCGGCTGCGGTGCGCGCCGACCGCACCCCGCCCGAGCCGAAATTCGCCAGCCCGCTCGACCGAGCCAACTGGTTAGCCGCGATGGCGGAGCGATTGCCGCTGCGCCATAAGCCCGACTACCGCAGCCGCGTCGAATTCCTGAAAACCGTGCACTACGAGGCCGCGCGCGCCGGCCTGGACCCGCAACTGGTGCTGGGGCTGATCACGGTCGAATCGGGCTTCAAGAAATACGCCGTCAGCATTGCCGGCGCACGCGGCTACATGCAGGTCATGCCGTTCTGGACCCGCCTGATCGGCAACGGCGACGTGCGCGCGCTATTTGACATGCGTACCAACATCCGCATGGGCTGCGTGATCCTGCGTCACTACCTCGATATCGAGAAAGGCGACATGTTCATGGCGCTGGGGCGCTACAACGGCAGCCGCGGTCGCGCCGAATATCCCAATGCGGTGGTTGCCGCATGGAAGAACAAATGGGCTTGGGATCCGTCCAAGCCGATTCAAAACTCCGCTGCGAAACCCGCGCCGGCGCCTGCTGTACCGACAGCGCACCCATAGCGCCGGCTCGGCGGGCCGCGCATATCGACTACCAGGCGTCCAGAAAACCCTGCCCCACTATCACCGCGACGTGGGTCCTGCTACGGGCCTTGATGATGCGGAAGATGGCGGTCAAATGCG